>JAPUFX010000204.1 GCA_027293415.1 Candidatus Methylomirabilota bacterium | reverse complement strand
AGGGCATCTTCGGGAGTTACCCAGACAACCAGGAAGAAGCGACGTGGCAGGTGCTCTTGGCCCACCGGCAGGCACCGCCTGCTTGGAGGCCTGCGGTCCAACAATGACGAGCACCTCGTCCTCGGTAATCATCTTGGTGTTGACCTTCACAGCAGATTCCGCTTTGGACTCGTTATCCTCAATGACGAGCTCAACCGGATACTTCTTTCCCCCCACCTCAAGACCCCCGGCGGCTTGAATGTCTTCGAGCCACATCTGAGCCGCGAACTTTGTTCCTTCGCCTACCTTGGGGATATCACCGGTGAGCGGGGCGTTAATGCCGATCTTGATCGTCCCGATCTTGATCGTCTCTCCGTTACCACAGCCGGAAGGTGAGAACGCTATAATAACCACGAGGAGATAAACACCACATAGGAATCCTTTTCGCATCGCACATTCCTCCTTTTTTATTTCAGCGACGTGCCGTTTATTCTTGATGCAACGAACACCTCGTCTGATGAGTGACCCCTATTCCTGGTCTCAGCTTGTGGCCGCTACGAACAGTCGTGCGACCTTTTTCGAACTCCTGCACGTTCCCCGTGGCTCCCTTGCCGAGAGAGCAGGGAACTTAAAGCGGCTCCACCGGGTACCCGGCCTGCTGCCAGGCCTGCAGACCTCCCAGGAGGACCGCAACCTCTTGGTATCCCCTCGCCTTCGCCGCGGCTGCCACCCGGGCGGCCGATTTCTCCTCTGGTCAGGTTCAGTAAAAGATGAACGATTTGTCGGCCGGAAGGTCGTCGAGCTCGTCATCAAGATCGGTGATGGGAAGGCAAAGGGCCCCGGGGATATGGCCTCGGACGTAAACCGATTTCTTTCGCACATCCACCGCGATCAATGAGTCGCCTCGGTCGAGTCGTTCCTTTACCTCATGGGGTCTCAGGCGAGAAATGCCCACTTCCTTCATGCGCAGACCTTAACTTCCGACTAGCCGGTTGTCAACAAACTCTATGGGACAGTTTCTTCACGAGTCGAGAGCGTGGCCGTCGTGCTGCAGGTGCCAGAGGCGGGCGTACAGACCCTCCCTTTCGAGAAGCTCCTGGTGTGACCCCTGTTCGACGAGCTCACCGTGATGGAGCACCAGGATACGATCGGCCTCTGCCGCGCTTTTCAGCCGATGGGCGATGATGAGGACAGTCTTGCCGGCGGTGAGCTGCCGCAGCCGGCGGGAGAAGTCGGCCTCGGTGGCCACATCGACGTTCGAGGTTGCCTCGTCGAGGATCAGGATGTCGGGGGCATACGCCAACGCCCGAGCAAGCCCGATGAGCTGCCGTTCCCCCATAGAAAGGGACGCTCCACGCTCGCTGAGACGGGACGCCAGCCCGGCGGGGAGACGCTCGACCATCGGGAGAGCGCCGACGAGTTCGAGGGCTCGGTTTGCGTCCTCCTGGCTCACCCCGTCCCCCACCCGGAGGTTGACGGCGAGGCTCTCCGAAAAGAGGAAAGGGTCCTGGGGGATCAGGCCGATTCGCCGCCGAAGCGACGTGAGGTCAAGGCCCCCAATTTCCCGTCCGTCCACGAGGATGGTGCCTCGCTCGATCTCGTACAGCCGGGTAAGCAGATTGACCACCGTGCTTTTTCCCGCCCCGGTGGCCCCGACCAGGGCCACCCGCTCCCCAGGCTGAATTGTGAATGACAGTCCTTTGAGAATGTTCTCTCCCGGCCGATAGGCAAACCACACATTCTGAAAATCAATCCGCCCTTGCAGGGAACTGATCCGATCCCCGGTGCGGTCGGGCTCTGGCGCCTCATCCAAAAGCTCGAAGATCCGCTCGGAGGAAGCCATGGCGGACTGCATGACGTAATACTTATCGCTGAGGTCCCGGATCGGGATGAAGAACCGCTGTAGATATTCCAAGAAGGCCACCAGGGTTCCTAATGTGAGGGCTTCTTGCACCACCTGTCCCCCCCCGTACCAGATGATGAGTCCTAATCCGACCGCGCCAATCACCTCGACCGCTGGGTAGAAAAGGGCGTAGTAGAGGAGTGACCGAAGCGTGGCCTCCCGATGCTCGTCATTCAAACCGGCAAAGCGAGTGGCCATGGTTTCCTCTCGGCCAAAAGCATGAATCACCCCCATCCCGTTCAGGCTCTCTTGGAGGAAGGCATTCAATCGGCTCACCTTTTGCCGGATCAAGCGGTACGCCCCCCGTGCCTTCTCTTGAAAGAGGACGACCGCGGCGATCAGCAACGGCAGGATGGTAAAGGCGATGAGCGAGAGTTTCAGATCGAGGTAAAGCATCGCCGCCACGATCGCGCCCGCGGTGAGGAGGTCGCCGACGGCGCTGACCAGCCCGCTGGTGAAGAGGTCCTTCAGGTTCTCCACGTCCGAGGTCACCCGGGTAAAGATCCGGCCGGCGGGGTTACGGTCGAAGTAGCGGAGGGGTAGGCGGTGCAAGTGGCGGAAGATTTCGAATCTCAAATCGGTGACGATTCGCTCCCCGGTCCAGTTCATGAGGAAGAGTTGCCAGTACCGAATCCCGCTCTCAAGGGCCACGATGCCCAGGTAGAGGAGAGCGATCCCCCACAGGCCGTCAAGGTGGCCCGGGACAATGTAGCTGTCGATGGCGACTTTGAGCAGATAGGGGCGAACGACCTCAAGGCCTGAAATGGCGAGGAGCAGCGTTGCCGAGCCGGCGAGGACGGCTCGGTACGGCGTCAGATACCTGAGCAGGCGCCTCATCAGTCGGGCGTCGTAGGCCCGTCCGAGGATCTCCTCCTCATGCGCTTGCGGCAGCCCTACCATGTCGCTTCTCGTCGTCCCTCACTCAGTTCACGGTTCACTGTTCACCGATGACCGATGACAGGGGAATTTCGAATTTGGGACTTCGAGTCGTGAGCGGTTCGGCCGAGCTCACCGTCGAGGCCCTCAGTCGAACGATTTCGGGTTTCGGGTGTAAACCGCGGTTCTCTCAAATTCGAAATTCGCAATTCGAAATCCGAAATCGCCTCACTCTCGACTCTCAGCTTTCAACTATCAACCCTCAACTCTGAACTATGAACCAGTCGGTACCGGTTCCAAAGGTGCGCGTAAAGCCCTGCTCGGTCCAGCAGCTCCTCGTGTCTTCCCTGCTCCACGAGCCGTCCGCGGTCAAGGACGAAGATCAGGTCGGCCCGGTCGATGCTCGTCAGGCGATGCGTGCTCATCAGGACCGTTCGACCCCGGAAATGGGTCCGGAGGCGGTCGAGGATTATTCGCTCGATCTCGGCATCGAGACTGGAAAGGCCATCGTCGAGAATCAGAATCCGGGGGTCTGCCGCGACGGCCCGGGCGATCGTCACTCGCTGCCGTTGCCCGCCGGACAGAGTAATCCCCCGTTCCCCGACCACGGTGTTGAGGCCATCGGGAAGGGTTGCGATCTCCTCTTCGAGGCCGGCCAGAAAGAGCGCCCGTCGAATCTGGGACTCCTCGGGATCTTTGAGGCCGAAGGCGATGTTGTTCCAGACGGTGTCGGAAAGGAGAAAACCCTCTTGCGGGACGTAACCGATGCTCTGCCTCAGCGTGGAGATGGGGAGCCGGGTGACGTCGACCCCATCCAATAAGAGCTGTCCCTCAGGCAGCTCCCGCAGACGGGGAAGGAGGCTGAGGAACGTGCTCTTCCCACCCCCGCTCGGTCCCACGAGCGTGACAGTCGCTCCCGCGGGTATCGAGAGGGAGAGACTGGTGAGGGCCGGTGGGCTGCTTCCATTACCGTAACGAAAGGTGAGATCTCGAGCCTCGATTGCTCCCCGGACGGTGGCCGGGTGGATCGGCTGGGGGTGTTCACGAATTACCGGCTCCTCGGCCAGTGTCTGGGTGATCCGCTCGAAAGCCACCTTTCCCCGCTGCCACAGGCCCATGACCCAGGCAAGGGCGATGGTAGGCCACATCAACATTCCCAGGTATCCCATAAAAGCAACCAGCTCTCCGAGGGTCATCTGTCCTGCAATGACCTGTTGGCCGCCAATGGCGATGGCACAGACCACACCGAACCCGCCAGCCAGGCTGGTAAGGGGATAGTAGATGCCTTCGAGCCGTACCACACGCATCTCCGCGGCCAGGTACTCCTCCCCTTTGTCGCGGAAGGCCGCCACCATCGGATGCCCTAAGGTGTAGCTCTTGATCAGGCGCATCCCTGCCACCGCTTCCTGGACCTGGCCACACAACTCTTGGTACCGCTCTTGGCCTCGGTGTAGTTGGGCCTCCAACCGGTGGCGGAGTTCCTTGAGGGACCAGAGGAGAATGGGGAAGGGGGCCAGAGCGTACAGGGTAAGCCAGGGGTCGAGGCGGGCCATCAAGAGCGCAGCAGAGACCCCCACGATGATGGTCGTGGAGAAGTGCAGCGGTCCCGCCCCCAACAGGGTGCGGAGGGCACTCATATCCTGGGTCGCCCGGGCCATGAGGTCCCCGGAAGGGACCCGGTCGTAAAAGCTACTATCGAGGCGGAGCCATTGACGGTACAGCTGGTTGCGGAGGTCGTACTCAATGTGGCGAGAGGTTCCCACAATCATCATCCGGGCCAGGAAGCGGAAGGTCCCCTGGAAGACAGTGAAGAGGATGAGCGCGGCGGCAAGGAGGAGGAGAGTCGTCCCCGCAGGCCGCTCCTTCAGTCGATCGATAGCCTCTTTGAGGATCCACGGGATAGTGAGGCCAAAGCCACTCGAGAGCATGATGGCGCCCAGGCCCAGGAGGAGGACCTTACGGTAGGGGCGGTATAACTCGAGGATTTGTCTCATAGGCTGCTCTTGTAGCAAAGGGGGGGTGGCGAGTCAATGCCGCCCCGACCTGTCAATACGCCAGCGCGGTCTATGTGGCCGTCAGCTGGCCGGGGAAGTAGGTCTTGGCATTCCAAGAGGGATGGTGATATCTTCGGAAAGCACACACCGGCCAGGGCAGACAAGATTTCTGGGGAGAAGAAGGATGGATCGGCTGGAGAAGGCGATGGAGGATCTCAAAGGAATCATCGCGACTTTTCGGGAGGAAGTGGACGCACTCGCCGGCGAATTCTCAACCGACAGGGTCGCGATGTCGCCTGCAGAGCTCCAAGCCAAGCTCTGCAGCATGCAGGAGCGCATTCGACAGGCGGCCAGAGAGAAATATGCGCACTTCCTACAGGAGGTCTCTCAAGTCGAATCCGAGCTCCTGGCAAAGCTACATCAGGTCCGGGACTTCAGGGAGCAAGCCGACCAGACCAGCACATACCTCATCGCGTTGACGACAGGGCAGCGCAAAAGTAAGAAGACCCGTTAGCCCGCCTGCTCTTCCTCTTCACGAAGCTCAGCAGGTTGATTCGCACTCACGCTGTCCTTCGAATCAGCACGGTCTATACTTACTACGTGACCACGGATCAAGTCACGGTAGGGGGTGGCAGAGTCCTGGACAGCCAAGTCACGGTTGGGAGGGGAAGAGTCCGGAACAGCCATTGCCTCCCGAAGCCTTTGGTCGGCCAGGCGAGCCTGCTCGAAGACCTTGGCAAAGAGCGTGTCCTGGTCTTGACGCGAGGGCTTGTGACGTTCCGCCGCCTCGTCTAGCTGGGCGAATAACTCTTTCGGCCGATACTCGACTGCGCGGGAGAATTGGGCGAGGGCCTGCTGCCGCTCCTCCAGATACTCTGCCAAGGCCTCGTATTTGGAGGTCAGCCCTGGCTCTCGGAGAGAGTCGAGAATCTGCTGCTGCTCCGTGAGATTCTGAAGGAAAACATCCAACCGCTGCTCAAGGTCCCCGTAAATCATTTCGATGGCCCGCCGGCCGTCCTCCAGATATTTGAGAAACGGTTGGGGCTGGTCCTCGATGTATTGATTCGCCTGATCAAGGAGGTCCTTCTGACTGCCGAGCAGCTCTTCAAAGGCCTCGAAATGGTCTCGCAGACCCGTCTCGAGGTGCGCCATGACGCGCTCTAGATTCGTCGTCTCACCCTGGATATACTGCCGTAACGGCTTGATTCGACGCTCGAGGGTTTTCAGCGCGTTTTCGACACTCACGCGCTGCCCGCCTAGATGACGCTGAAACGGGCTGAGCCGCTCCTCCAGATAGCCTTTCAGTTCCTCAATGATCCGCTGTTGCTCCTCGAGGCCTTGATAGATCTTCTTGAGTGACGGCGATGAAGACCACGAGAACACCGCTGCGTTCCTCTCACTAGACTCGGAAGCCCCTAGGTGCCCGCTGTCGGAAGTCACCTCTTCCCCGGACGCTTGCTCGGTCGTTGCCCATCGTAACAATCTCATCCGCTGTTCTCCTCCCGTTACTGTCCTGGGAATCCCCCTAGCCACTCAAATTGAAAGCCTAACACGAAGGAGAGCCCCCATCAAGAAAAAAGGGTTTGGACTTGACAGGATTGGGGCCATTTTATAAAATCCTGTTCGTAATTTCGCGGCCCCTCTGGTAGTCGCGTGGAGATCGCTGGATGGGGGGAGCGGATGAACCCCC
>JAPUFX010000203.1 GCA_027293415.1 Candidatus Methylomirabilota bacterium | reverse complement strand
ATGCATAGAAAGGAGGTGCATTCCGTGCGCACCACATTGGACCTCGACGAAAAGCTGGTCAAAGAGCTCCTCGCGGTCACCGGCGTCAAGACGAAAACCGGGGCCATTCACCTCGCGATATCTGAATTCCTCCGCCAGAAGAAGATCGAGCAGTTGCTCGCCCTCGAGGGGAAGATCCACCTCGACCTCGACTGGCGCGAGTTGGAGGAGCGCGAACTGAAGGCGCAGGAGAAAAGGGAGAGGCAGTGGCGTGATCGTCGCTGATACGTCGGTCTGGATCGCGTACTTCACCGGGACCGAGCCGTCGGTCAGGGTGGCCCTTCGCGCCCTGATCCGGAGAGGGCGGGTCGCTTTGGTCGGTGTCGTCCTGGCTGAACTCCTCCAGGGGTGTCGAACCCCGAACGAGGCCGAGACAATCCTCTCGACGCTCACGGGGCTCCACTTTCTGGACACGACCTTCAGCAGCTGGAAACGAACCGGCGAGCTGGGGTCGCTTCTGCGCCGCAAGGGAATCACCCTTCCCCTTTCGGATCTCATCATTGGCGCCGTCGCCATGGACCATAAGTGCCAAGTGTTCACCCTGGATATCCACTTCCGGCAGATCCCCGGCGTGAAACTCTATCGACCACCCCGGTTAGAGAAACGATAACGGTCCGCTGCGCATACCGCTGTCCCCCGCGCGCTTCGACCGGGGCGGATGGCGAGGCCGGAGGTCTCGGGCATGCTAATGGATTTCAGGCAAAGACTGTGGAGAGGACCCAGAGAAGGAAGAAGGGGTCAGATCTTTTGTTGACTAATTCTTTAACAAGCGGCGCCCCGGACACCCTCCATCAGCTCTGCCAGGGTGTCCGCCTGGACATGGTCTCTCTACTTGACGAGGTTGGGGTCGGGCACTGCGGACGAGTGGTGATCCACGATCATCCAGCGCCCGTCGCGCTTGACGTAAGTGAAACTATACCGCGCGGGAAGATTCTTGCTCTGGCCCTCTTTCACCCACGAGAAGGTGTAATAGCCGGTATTGATGGCCGTACTGCCGTAAACCCGGATAAAGGGATCCTTGAAAGTCACCTTGTGCGATGGCAGGGCAACAAACGCCTTCACAAAATAGTCGCGAAGCGCTGCCGGGTCATCCCGCCGTGTGGGAGAGAGCGTCCCCCACAGGACGGCATCCTCGGCGTAGAGGGCAAGTATCGGGTCAGGATTGTCGTTGCTAAAGGTTGTTGTCCACTGCTCCATGGCTGAAACAAGCTGCTCCTTGTCCGTCATGGCTGTTTCCTCCGCGCGTGGGGTTTCATCGCCAATACTCGGGGGGTTGCCAGGATACTAGCCCGCATTATTCACGAAAGGAGTGTTTTCGTCAATAATGCGCCTGCAGGTGGGGCCCGGCCGCACCGGCAGGTTTCGAGGCTAGCCCTGAGCGACTCCCCGCAAACGCGGGGTGGAGTCGAAGCCCGGAGGGCGGATTATTCACTTCTTCTATGTGAATAAGCCGGGCTACGGTCCCGCGTGAGTGCTGTCAAGACCTTAAAAAGCATAAAGCACCGGGGCCCCGTGGAGCCACCCAGTGCTTTGATGTCTGTGTTTGCGAGGCCTTGCCTCTCTACGCAAAGACCGAGGAGAGGACCCAGAGGGAGATACCGACCCAAATGACGATGGGGAGCCACGCATTGCGCAGCAGCTCTGATCGGTTCGCCGCCATCTCCTCCGCGATTTTCAACATCGGCTTTGCATACGGCAGCATCCCCAGCCCCATCACAAGGGCGGTGAAGGCCATCACCGCAGCAACTTCGACGATAGTCAGGCTTGCAAACACAAAGTACCCGACCACGATCGCCAGTCCCGCATATACGGCCGTCGCCAATGCGGGATTATCAAATATTGGCGCAGCGACCTTTTTCATCCACAGGCCAGGATTCACAAGAACAACGGAGATCTTCACCAAAACGAGGACTGCAAGGATCGTTGCGATAACCTCGAGTGCTGTCATTTAATTCACCTCCGATCGCCACGGGTCACCGGGGGCCGTGCGTGGCCTCCCGGTCCCCTAAAGCCTCTCTCCTCTAATAGATGTAACCGCGGCCCCTACCACCTCCGGGGCCCATGCCCCTGCCATGAGGACCGGGAGTCTCGGGCATGGTGATGCCGCGCTCTTTGGCCCGCTCGACCATCTCCTTATGCCATTCCTCGCGGTACTGCTCGCGCGCCTCGGGGCTCAAGGTCCTCATCTTCTCCCGGTGCTGTTGCCACTCCCCCTGGGTCATGAGCTGCCGGCCCATTCCCCGGCCAAGGAGAAAGGTCTCCTCCACCAGCTGCTCCCATTGCCCCTGTGTATCGGCTGCTGCAACCGCCGTGGACGAGCTTAGCTGTAAGGTAAGAAGTCCCGCGACAACCAACCATCCGAGCAAGTGCCTGATATTCATGGTGCCCTCCGTGCGTTACCAACCATCTAGTTTCATGGAGTCACCACTCGCTTGAAAGGGTCCCGGGAATGTCCCCCACATAAAAATATAGGCACCGGGGGCCTTTTTGTCCCGCCCGGTGCCTTCACTGTGCGCACTTGGGATAATTAGCTGGTTCTACCAGGATTTCAGCCTGGACATTCTACTCGTCGGCGTCTTCGTCCTCTTCCGGCTCGACCTCGAACCCCCGCTCCTCCATCTCGAGGGCGAAGAGGGCCAGGTATCTGAGCTTCGCGGGTGGCTCGACGACTTGTTCGGAATAGCTCAGGCCCGCATGCAACTCCGGGGCGTGGACGGGAATGGAC
>JAPUFX010000202.1 GCA_027293415.1 Candidatus Methylomirabilota bacterium | reverse complement strand
ACCGGTGAAATACATGACTACGTAGCCAGCCACCAATCCCGCGAAATTGTGGCGCATGGTCAACATCTGCAGAACCGGCTTCCCCCGGGCTTGGTGTCTCACCACCTCATAGATCACCTGGAAGATCGCCCCGGCCCCGATAGCCAGAAAGAGAATCGACATCGGCACGGAATAGGTCAGGCCGCCGATCCAGGTCCCGGCGATGGTCGGTACGCCGGCCAGGACTCCCAGCAAGAGGAAATGGTACCGAGCCGGGGCGCGCCGGAGTATCGGGGAGACAATGGCCACGCCCTCGGTGGTGTTGTGGATGGTAAAGCCGAGGACGAAGAAGGCCCTCAGAGCCACCTCTCCCACCGTCTAGGCGGTGCCGATGGCCGGGCACTCCCCCAAGTCCGTTCCAGCTTTGCTACGCCGCAACCAACAGCCCGGTCACATACATGATCACCAGGCCAGCCATCAGTCCAGCAGTGTTTAATAAGCTGCTCAGCCCCTCATCACTCTGGCGCTGCATGAGCTTGCCAATCTGGTAGACCACCTGAAAGATGGCCCCCGCCCCCACGGCCAGGAAGAAGGTGGACCAGATCGGAGAGTAGGTGAAACCCCCGATCCAGGTGCCAACGATGGTCGGTCCGCCGGCCAGGGCTCCCATGGCCGCCAGATGGCCCAGCCAGCGCGTGGGCCGATCTTTGGCAATGGGGGCGACGATGGCCAGGCCCTCGGTGGTGTTGTGCAGCATGAAGCCCAGCACCAGGAAGGCACCCAGAGAAATCTCCCCCACGGCGTAGGCCGCGCCGATGGCCAGCCCTTCGCCCAGATTGTGCAGCCCGATACCAAGGGCGATAAGGTAGGCCAGAACTAAGCGGGCACGGGTCTCGTCACGGACGCCGGAAGTTGTCCATCGCACGAAGGCATCCAGGGCCAGGAAGGTGCCCAGGCCACCGATCAGGATCAGCGCCTCGCCCTGGAAGGGGCCGGGCACCCGCTCCCCGGCCAGCTCTAGGGCCTCCACCACGGCGTCTACTCCCAGGAAGAGGAGCAGGCCGACCGTGAAAGCGAGGAAGAAGTCCATCCAGCGGCGCTTGATGCGGCGCAGGAAGGGATACCACAAAAGGCCGATGCCAACCGGGATCACGCCCACGTAGATGCCTAGTAGGGTAAAGGTCGTCAGGTAGAGGGCGTTGGGTTTGGGGGACACGGTGGCTACCGCGATCTCACCGGTGAAGGTCACGCCCGTCTCGGTGATGAGCATGATCTCGTGGGTGTCTCCCTCTACCCAGGAATAGGGGATGGTGATAGTTGCCCGGCCCAGGCGGGGGATGGTCCGCGCCGGCTCGATGGTGTGAACCCAGTAGGCCTCGTCCACCAACACCTGGGCGACGGTCACCGGATCGGGCCCGCCATTGACGATCTCTACCTGAATCACCTCAGGTTCGGGCAGGACGATGCGCTGGATGCTCAACTCCTCGACCGGTGGGAAGGCCGCCTGGAAGACACCCAAGGGCCCATAGGCCAGGAAGAGCCAAACCAGGGCCGCCAGCAGGAGCAGGGGCGCGATTCCGCTGACCCAGGTGGGCATTCGGTCCAGCACGCCGCTGCGAGCTTCTCTCTCTTGTGTCTCTTGCATGGTTGTCCTCCTATTCCGTCACTTCAAGCACGCCCAGCCAGCCCAGTTCGCTGAACTCGCTCTGGTGGGCATGGAAGATGAATCGCCCCGGAAACTTGTAGCGGAACTCCAGGATAGCCCGTTCGCCCTGGCAGAACATCGCGGTATCGGTGAAGCCGTCCGGCTCCAGGCGGGTCCCGGTCCGGTAGATATCGAAGAAGTTGGCGTGGATGTGGATGGAGTTGATGGGGTCGAACTCGGTGATGTTGACCAGGTAGATCCGCACCAACTCGTCTTTCTTGATGGAGATGGGGTGCCTCATGAAATGAAAGCCCACGGTATTGACGGCATAGATCTCGTTGTCCCCGTCGAAGTTCGTGTCGAAGCCGTTCATCATCATCACCAACTCCTTGGCCGGGGGCCGGGGCGTGGGGGGGTCGACGATGAAGACCCCGTAGAGCCCCTTGTGGATGTGGGCCTTGAGGGGGGTGGTGTGACAGTGGTATAGGTGCAGGCCGAAAGGCTCGGCGTCGAACTCGTAGGTGTAACTCTGCCCATTCTCCACCAGTTCCCAGACACCGTCCATGTTGACGGGGTGGATGCCGTGGAAGTGGAGCGTGTGGGGATGCGATCCCAAATTGGTGAAGTGGATGCGGATGCGGTCGCCCTCGGTGGCGCGCAGGGTAGGGCCAGGTACCTGGCCGTTGTAGGTCCAGGCGGGGAAGTAGATCCCCGGCGCAACCTCGATTTCCTTGTCAAGGGAAACAATCGTGTACTCGCGCAGCGTCTGGCCATTGTCGAGCTGGCTCACCTGGCCGTAGTCGAAGTCGGTGAGGTAGGCAGAGGGATCGAAAGCACTCAGGTCCGTATCCCCCACTCCCCCCAAGCCGAAGTGAGAGTCGTAGGGATCGCCCCCTCCCTTCTGACGCGCAGGCGACGCTTGGGCCGGTGACCCTTGCTTGGCCAGGGCGGCCGCGCCCAGCACGCCGGCCGTGCCGATTGTTCCCACCATCAGGAAATCGCGTCGCGATAACTTGGGTTTACTCATTTGATGAACCTCCTTGACACAAATCGATTAGGTCGCTTTATTCCGCGGAGTGACAGTAGTACAGGTGCAGCCGGGCATCGAGTTCATAAACGAGGGACTCCCCCGGTTCGGCGAGCACTGTCACGCCATCCGTCGAGGGCAGGTGAATGCGGTGAAAGTGAATCGTGTGCGGACGGCTGTCGGCCGTTGTAAAAGTTGACGCGCAGGCGGTCGCCCTGGATGACGCGGAGGGTCGGGCCGGGGACGGCGTCATTGTATGTCCAGGCCGGGAAGAAGGCGTCCGACGCCACCTCGATTTCCCGGTCCAGGGCGATAACGGTGTACTCCCGCCGGACCCGACCGTCGGGGAGATGGCTCACTCGTCCGTAGTCAAAGGCGGTCAGAAAGGTCATCGGATCCGAGACCAGAAGAGGTGGGGGAAGATCGGCAGCGTGGGTCCCGGGTGTCGCGACCGGATGGGTGGGATAGGGTGCCGGCGCAGAGGGTCCAGTCCCGAGCGGCTCCCCCTGTCCCGGATAGTCCCGGCGTGACTCGGTGAGAGCCGTTGTTGTCGTCCCGAGAAAGCCCAACCCCAGAAGTCCCCCCAGGAACCCGCGGCGGCTCAGCCTTGTCGAAAGGAGAGACAACTGCTCTTTCGGATGATGTTGCTCGTCCATACCTGACACGCCCGCGAAACCAAGCGGCAAATAGTCTCAACGAATAACATATTTAGTCTAATCTAAAAACAAGACCTCGTCAAGCCATTCGAGCATGGCCGGCTTGACGGGGGCTCCTTATTTTGATACTTTCTCAATTATTAAAATATCGAGAGTGCGCGACTTGGGAGCCATGCAAGGAAGAAAAAGACAACGCGCGATCACAGCCCCCTCTTCAAATCGCTCGAAGGCCTCCCCGGACGTCTGCGAAGTTGCAGTCATTCACGAGGACAAGGTTCGAGCGCTGAAGGAACGTCTCCTATCGGGTCGGATAGTCCAAGGAGTCGCAGAGATCTTCAAAGTCATGGGGGATCCCACCCGGGCCCAGATCGTGCATACCTTGGCTCAAGAAGAACTCTGCGTTTGCGACCTGGCGGCCGTTCTCGGGATGGGTGTTTCGGCGGTCTCTCACCACCTCCGCGTGCTCCGAAACCTGCGCCTCGTGAAGTTCCGAAAGGACGGCCGAATTGTCTACTACAGCCTGGACGATGAGCATGTCATGAGCATCTTCACGGAAGGCTTGAGGCATGTAAAGGAGCCATAGAGGACACCAGGAAGTCCGTATGGAACTAGAAATCAAAGGAATACACTGCCACGATTGCGCCATAAAGATCGAGGAGGCCGTGGCAAGCGTTCCCGGCGTCAAGGCGGCTCGAGTCGACTTTGGCACGGGAAAGCTCGTGGTCGAGCGCACGGATGGGGGACCAAGCCTCCCCGCAATCCGCCATCGCGTCGAGTCTTTCGGTTACCAGCTCGGTGAAGTCGCCGGTCCCCTGGTTTCGATCTTCGAAGTCGAAGAGATGCACTGCGGGGACGAGGTGGCAATTTTGGAGAAAAAGCTCTCTCCGCTGCCGGGGGTCGAGGGACTTGCCGCCGACATCGTCAGCCGGCGTCTTCGGGTCAAGCACCACCCCGCCCAGACCTCTCGCCACGAACTCATCACAGCCATTGGTGAAACCGGGATGACGGCTCGGACCGCCGGGGTAGGGATACCGGAGCAGCGCCTTCCCTCCGTCTGGATCCGCCACCGAATAATCATTCTCACCGCGGCTTCGGGCTGCCTCACCGCGCTTGGCCTTCTCCTTTCTCTTCTCGGACATCCTTCTGGGACAACGGTCCCAATGTACTTGGCGGCCGTGGTATCGGGAGGCTACTACATTGCCCGCAGAGGGTTCCTCGCTGCTCGGCAGCTGCACCTCGATATGAACTTCCTTATGACGATTGCCGTGCTCGGGGCCATGCTCATCGGCGAGTGGGTCGAGGCAGCCACCATCACCTTCCTCTTTGCCCTGGCACAGGTGCTTGAATCCCGAAGCATGGACCGGGCACGCAACGCGATCCGGTCACTGATGGACGTGGCGCCACCCCAGGCGTTTGTCCGTCGCGACGGACAGGAGCAGATGTTGCCGGTTGAAGAGATTCGGCTCGGCGACATCCTTATTGTTAAACCCGGGGCAAAAGTCCCGCTGGACGGTAGGGTGGTCAAGGGATCGTCTACCATCAATCAGGCCCCCATCACCGGCGAGTCGATGCCAGTCGAGAAGTGGGAAGGAGACGAGGTCTTCGCCGGGACGATCAACCAGCAAGGGGCCTTAGAGGTAGAGGTGACTCACCTCGCCGCGGATAGCACATTGGCCCGGATCATCCATCTGGTGGAAGAAGCCCAGGCCCAGAAGGCCCCCTCCCAGCGCTTCGTCGATCAGTTTGCAAAATATTACACCCCCGCAGTGATTGCGGGAGCTGTCCTGATCGCGGCCATTCCACCCCTGTTCGTCGCCCAACCCTTCTATACCTGGTTCTACCGGGCCCTGGTCCTGCTGGTCATTGCCTGCCCGTGCGCACTGGTCATCTCTACGCCCGTGACCATCGTGTCTGGTCTCGCCGCCGCGGCTCGGAGGGGGGTTCTGATCAAGGGTGGACGCTACTTGGAAGGGATCGGGGCCGTACAGGCCATTGCCTTTGATAAAACTGGAACTCTCACGCGAGGGGTTCCGGTCGTCACCGACATGATAGTCTGTTCACCGTTCACCGTTCACCGTTCACCGAACGATCCATGTTCTGCCGTGAACCGTCAACCGTCAACCGTGAACCGCGAGCAGTGCGAGATCCTACGGATCGCGGCCGCGATCGAGGCCCGGTCCGAGCACCATTTGGGGCAGGCCATTGTCCAGCAAGCCCGGGAACTCCAGATCCAGTGGCCAGAGGTGGAGGAGTTCCTCGCGCAAACCGGACGGGGGGCACAGGCCCGCATCGAGGGTCAGAGCTATTTCATCGGTAATCACCGTTTTGCTGAAGAGGTCGGCTTCTGTAGTCCGGAAGTGGAGACGAAGCTGGCGGATTTGGAACGGGCCGGAAAGACCACGGTTATTCTGGGAACCGACACGCAGGCGATCGGGATCATCGCCATCGCCGATCAGATACGGGAGGAAGTCCCTGAGGTTCTTCAATCGCTCAAGACAGTTGGTGTGCGGAAGCTGGTCATGCTGACCGGCGATAACCTTGGCACGGCCGAGGCAATCGCAGGGCGCCTGGGGATCGACGAATATTGGGCTGACCTGTTGCCCGCGGATAAAGTGGAACAGGTTCGGCAACTGACCGGCCGGTATGACACCGTTGCTATGGTGGGGGATGGGGTTAACGACGCTCCGGCATTAGCGGCGGCAAGCATTGGCATCGCGATGGGAGCTGCCGGGACCGATCAAGCCCTGGAGACGGCCGACGTAGCTCTGATGGGTGATGAGCTTTCCCAGCTCCCCTTTGCTGTTCGATTAGGGCGACGCGCGGTCCAGACAATAAAGCAAAATATTTCTCTCTCCCTCGCCATCAAAGCGTTGTTCCTCGCGTTAGCCATCCCCGGCTATGCCACCTTGTGGATGGCCGTCGGGGCGGACATGGGTGCATCCCTGTTGGTCGTCTTCAACGGTCTGCGCCTCTTACGGGAGGCCTGAGGTAACCCCCTTGATCACGTGGTCGCTGATCGTCGCCGCCCTCGGCCTCTGCGGAGCCGGCGCTCTGGTGGCACGCACTAAGAGTCGATGGCCCCACTGGGGCCCGGAGCGGTTCTGGCTTTTGGGGATGGGGGCACTCGCTCCTGCCTGGTTGATTGCCTTTCTCGGCCTCCTGGCCCCGTCGACGGGACCCGTCCCCAAAGGTGTCTTGATCGGAATACCTGCAGTGCCCTTCCTGGGAGTCATCGTCACCGACACAGTCGTGAGGCACCTGCGCCAGTCGGGCCGCGACCATCCCCTTGTAACCTACTGGCTCCTCGGAGTCGCGGCGATTCTGCCAGGCTGGGGGGTGGCTCTCCTCGCGCTCATCGGATCAACATGAGGCAGAGCTCGCAACAGTGGTGTGTCCGAGCCCGTCACCGGCTAGAACGGATGTCTATTCGTTCGGTATCCCGAAGGCAGGTGAGCGCGATACGAACATAGCGCCCGGTGGCCTTGCCCTTTGGGTCGAAGAACCCACAGGGGGCATCGGCAAAGCCGGCGTCCATATAGATGTCCCACCGAGCCGCCTCCTCCTCGAAGCTGTAATAGTAGAGGACGTACAGGACATGATTCCAGCGCAGCTCCACCACTCTATCTGTCGGATGTTGGAGATTGGTGTAGCTCTTGAGCTCCAGGGTGTAGAACTGGAGATCGGTTCCCGGCCGGTAGGTCGTTGCCTCCTCCTCAAGCTGCCACCGACTGTAGTCAGGGATTCGCAGCCCCTCTTCCCATCCTGAGACCATCACGACACCACTAGTCATCAGCAAAAAGCTGGCCAGCACGATAAGCGCACTGACTCGCAGAGGACGTGTCTTGAGGCCTCCTTGACACCCCCCTCCCCCTTTGCTATCGTCATCGCACTTTTTCCGAGGCGATACCATGTCTAAGAAGCGCTGGCTCTTCCTAGTGGCCATTGGCCAGTTTCTCTTTTTCGTCGTCACCGCCGCGCCTCACACCGTGCACCACGGGCTGCACGACGGTGATTCCCAGGGATGCCTGGTCTCTACCGTAACAACACAGACGAACGGGGATCTGCCAAACATCCTTCCCTTGCCTACCCCCCTGCTCCTTATCGATGCACTGCCGACCTTCGATCTCATTCTCTTCGAACGATTTGCCCCCCAAGTCTACAGGAGTCGGGCCCCACCAGTGAACCTTCCTGCCTGATTTCTACATCGCCGGCAGAGAATCTCCAATGCTATTCCCGGCAGAAGGATTATTCCTCTTTCTATTCCTCTTTCGGAAGTGGTCCTTCCCCTTCACTCTGCCGATGCGAAACAGGCTTTCCCCCAGCGATACTACACAGACAACAAACCCGCTGGTACTCGTATAACCAACCCAGGATGCCCGGTAGTTGCTGCACACCAACAAGAATGGTTGAATTGGCCCGAGGAGGAAAAGGAATGCCCAGAATTCCAAGAGGCTTGACTTTGATGACACTGGCCCTGCTCATCTGGAGCAATCAACCACAAATTGCCTACGCCGCCGGAGGCCACCAGCATAAGCAGTCGCCCATGGCCCAGGAGGAAACACCCGTCGCCCCCATTCGAATCACAATGGAGGACCTGCACCAGGCGGGCGGCGTTCCCAAGGGGTGGAAGTTCAACATCCCAGAGGGGGATGCAGATGCGGGACGAAAAGTCTATATCGGGATGGAGTGCTACACCTGCCACCGGATTGCCGGAGAGAAATTCCCAGAGGTGAGGCCAGAAGAGAGGAAACCCGGGCCTGACTTGACCGGCATGGGAGCCCATCACCCCAGAGACTACTTCGCCGAAGCGGTTCTCAATCCCAATGCGATGATCCTCACCGACGAACCCGGATATCTGGGCAAGGATGGCCTCTCCATCATGCCCGACTATAACGATACCCTGACCATTAAGCAATGGATTGACCTCGCGACGTACCTCAAGAGCCTCCGGGGCGGATGAAACATGAGACGAAGCAGACGACCGGACATGGCCAGAAGCAGTGATGGTGAGGGTCACTCCGACTGGCAATGCTGGATACCAGTCGGGGAGGAGCTATGAGCTGCGCGGTAGAAAAGGGTAGGCGGCGAAATGGAAAGCGATTGGGACTCGGACCTCTCTTATGGGGACTGGTGGCTGTCTTGCTGTTCGGCGGAGCAGTCGCTTGCAGTGCCGAGACCCAGCATGCCTCGGATCGTGGGCAGCTCGAGGTCAGGGTAAAGGACCACCGTGAGGCCATCGCGGACTTTCGCCGCCTGGAGTTTGACATATCTCAGATCGGGATCCAGGGCGCGCTGCGGCCCCAGGCGAGCGCGTGGTTGCTTTTTGCGCCCTCAAGGAGGAACGTCGACCTGACACAGCTCGTCGGCGGGAAATATGCCGTTCTCCTCACGGAAGATGCTCCGGCCGCGCGGTATCGATGGATCAGGTTCGACCTCGAAGGGGTACAGGGGGTCCTGAAGAATGGACGGAGGCCACACATGAAGGTCTTTGACGACCCCGTCGCTTATCCTTTTCGCATCGTCTCAGGGAAGAGGACTGTTTTGACGATCGACCTCATCGTCGTAGATGTAAGCGAACACCCAGGGAAAGATTACGAACTCCACATCCGGGACGCCTCAGCCCAGATCGTTGAGGCGACCCGTTCTTAAACCTTGCATCTTCCCCTGATCCGCGCGAGAAGATTACCCCTATCTTCATTATTCAGGAATAGGTCCTTCCCCGATCCGCCCGCCACTGCCACATGTCCTACCCATGCTTACCCCGAACCTTGGGAAATGGGGGGGGGAAAGATCATTAGAGGAGCTGGGGAATGCAGGCCACCGGAATGTTGAGTGAGGCCCCGCGCCACCTGGCCCAGAGCCAGAGCCCGAGCCCCCCGAGCCAGAGTCGGGCGGCGACAAAGCCGAAAACTGGGGCATCCCACAGCCCGACCTTGATTCCGACGGCCACGCCGCCCCAGAGGAGGCACACGGACAGGAGGGCGCACAGGATCCTGAGTTGCATCAATCCTTAGGGGAGAGAGAGCATGAGCAGCCCTCGGGGATCAAAGCGCACCCCCCGAAGGTTTGCGCCCCAGTGGAGATGGGGGCCGGTGGCTCGACCGGTTGCCCCGACCCATCCGAGGACTTCGCCTTTGGCGACCTCTTGGCCGGTCTCTACCCGATATCCCTGTAGGTGAAAGTACATCGTGAACAGGCCACCGCCATGATGCAGGATCACTGACTTGCCATTGAAGAACAGCTCACCCGTGTAGACCACCAATCCCCCGTTACTGGCCCGTACCGGTGTCCCGAGCGAGGCCCGGAAATCAACACCGCTGTGGGGATTCCTCGGTCGACCGTTGAGGATTCGCCGAAGCCCAAATTCGCTCGTCACATCAGGCGTTCCTTCAAGGGGAGGAACAAACGCCTGCCACCAGTACGGGCCCGCCTGCCACTTCTTCCAGATCCCTGCTATCGCTTTCTGATCGCGGCGGACACGATCGAGGGTCTTCGCATCGAGGTCCACCATCCCTTTAGGGAGCGTGAGTCGCTGCACGGGAAAGCGGCCATCCGCCACGGTGATCCGAACGCTTTCGCGGTACCGACTACCTGATGTCCCCTGGGCCTCGAACTCTAATGGATACGTGCCGGGTGCGGTTTCGAGATCCACCGCTAGCAGGACCGTATACTTCCCTTTCTCGGCGCGCACGGGCAGGCTGAGCCCGCGGAAGCGAGCGTGAAGCCAGGTGAGCGGCTCCGGGGCTGTGACGCTCAGGCCATGAAGATCCCCTTGCGAGAGTCGGCGCTCGGGGAGATCGACCTCCAGCGTTCCTGCCCATGTCAGGGGCCCTGCCAGCAGCAAGAAACACACAGGGAGGCTGAATAGTGTTCGCTTCACCACTGTCCCGCGCTCGCCCCTTAGCATTACTCCGCCGTATCCTCCCCCTTCTCCTCTCAGGGTAGCGGATTTGCCATGCGCTTCATCTCCCGGACCGTCGCGGCCGGATCGGGACTCTGAAACACAGCCGAGCCGACGACCAGGATCGAGGCCCCAGCCTTGGCGATCCGGGCGCAGTTTTCCACATTGATCCCCCCATCCACCTCGAGCTCGCAGCGGATCTGCAGCGTGTCCAGACGTCGCCGCATCTGCTCGACCTTCTGCTCTACTTCGGCGATAAAGGCCTGACCCCCGAATCCGGGATTGACCGACATCAGGAGAATCAGGTCCACTTCCCGGATCACAGGATCGACGGCCTCGAGCGGGGTGGAGGGATTCAGAGCCACCCCGGCCTTTACCCCCGCCTCCTTGATCTGCCGAATGGTTCGGTCCAGATGCGGACAGACCTCGGCGTGGACGGTCAGGTAGTCGCTCCCGGCCTTGGCAAAGTCGGTGATGTACCGCTCCGGGTACTGCACCATCAAGTGGACATCAAAGGGAACCGTCGTCCGTGGGCGCAGCGACCGAATGAGGCTCGCCCCATAGCTGATCGCGGGGACAAAGTGGCCGTCCATGACGTCGAATTGGAACAGGTCGGCCTCCTTCTCCACGGCGAGGATCTCCTCGGCCAGACGGCCATAATCTACCATGAGGACTGCTGGTGCAATCTTGACCATAACCGCCTCCAACGCTGGGCGACGACCGACTTCCGATGACCGAGGACCGATTACCGATGACAGTCAATCCCGGCCATTTCTTGTCAGTGTTCCGTTTTCAGATTCTGCAGTCATCGGTCGACGGAGAACGGTGAACGTCTATTGGCCAACCACGAGTGTCACCTGCTCTTTCTCCTTGATCCGGGCCCCAAAGGAGGGATCTTGAAGCACCACCCGTTGGGCCAGATCGGGGAAGATTTCATAGGTCACCTTCGGTTCAAGGCCCATCTCCCTCAGGATCGCGATAGCCTCTTCCTCCCGTTGCCCGACGAGATCGGGCATCACAAAGAACCGTTCTGATTCCCCCAGACTGATCAACAGGCTTACGGCACTCCCTCGTCGGGCGGGGAAGCCCGCAGGGGGATCCTGCGCGATCACCACGCCTGCAGGCAACGAAGCATGCACGCGGCCAATGTTGGCAGGCACCAAGCCCTCCTCCGCCAACAACCGCTGGACGCGAGCGAGGGGCCGACCCACCAGGTCCGGGATTAACGTCTCGCCGCTCCCCTTACTGATGGTGAGACGGATCTGTTTATTCTTCAGGATGCGGGATCCACCCGACGGACTCTGACGGATCACCGTTCCTTTCTGGAAGGCAGCGTGGTACTCCTCACCGGCCATCCGCGGCTGAAGCCCCACCTCTCTCAGCTGGCGGGCTGCTTCCTTCAGCTCCAACCCAATAACGACCGGAACATCGATCCTGTCCCGCTCCAGGAAAATGTTCATGGTAATGTAACCGGAGAGGACGGACAGCAGCACAAGACCGACCCCAATTCCGATGACCTTCAGCGTCCTCTTCAGCCACTTCATAAATCCAAATCCTTCAGTCCCGTCGGAGTCGGGCAGCAAAGAACCCATCAGTATCATGCCGGTGAGGCCAGGTGATAAGACACCCTCCGGTCAGGAGAGCGGTTCTGCCATTCTGAAAAAACGCGGGTGTGCTGTCTTCCTGTGAAAACTTCCGGTGCCGGCCGAGGAACCTCGCAATGACCTCCTCCCCCTCCTCTGACTCGCAACTGCACACCGCATAAACCAAGCTCCCGCCCGGGCGGACGCAGTCCGCCGCCCCGTCCAGGATTGCCCCCTGCAGGTCGGCTAGTCGGGTGATATCGGCCGGCTCGCGGAGCCACCGGATCTCCGGACGCCGCCGCACCGTCCCCAACCCCGTACACGGGGCATCAACCAAGACCCGATCCGCCCAACCGCGAAATTGCCTCGCGGCCTCCCGGGCATCTCGCTTCCCCGGACTGACGATCGTAACGCCCAGCCGCCGGCACGCATCCTCCAGTCGCCGCAGGGCCCGGGCACTTACATCAAGGGCTGCGATGTTTCCTCGATCCTCCATCAACATGGCGGCCAGGGTCGCCTTGCCCCCACCCCCCGCACACACATCTAGGATCCGCTCCCCCGGTTGTGGATCTAAAAGCCGCACGACTAGCGCTGCCGCTTCATCCATCACCCAAAACAATCCCCGATCCCTGTCCGCTCCTGTCAGCAGGCTGCCTGCATCCCGGACCCGAAATGCGTCCGGTAGCCAGGGACTTGCTTCCCACTGCACCCTTGCCCGAGTGAGGGCCTGTTGAAGTTCGTCCACCGTTCCTCGCAGGGGATTGCACCCAATCCCGATGGGCGGAATCTGGTTATTGGCCTGCATGAGCTGGAGTGCCTCGTCCCCCAGCCGTTTCACCCATCGCTCTACCCACCATGCGGGATGGGAGTATTGCACCGCCCATCCCTGGATCGGATCATCGGGCAGCTCCTCACCCTTTATTGGGCCGCGCCGCTCCAAGGATCGCAGGACAGCATTGACGAAGGGAGCCGTCGCACGCCGACTCAGACGAACTGTTTCATGCACCGCAGCATAGGCCGGAATCCTGTCCAGATAAAAGAGCTGGTAGGCTCCCAACCTAAGGAGGTTCCTGACATCCAGGTCCACCGTCTCGAGCGGACGATCCAAGACTCGGGAAAGGACGAAGTCAATCGTCCCGCGATGACGCAGGACTCCGTAGCAAAGCTCCGTCGCTAGGGCCCGGTCGCGGGGGGTCAGCCTGTGCCGGCTGAGCCGGGCGTCCAGGAGGAGATTCGCGTACGCCCTATCCCGCTCGACCCGGACGAGAATCTCCAGGGCGAGACTTCGTGGATTGCTCCCGCGTGGACGCGAAGGCACTTCCTACCTCAGCACGATAGCCGCGGGCAAATTCCTCGGCCGTCATCACCCGCTTCGCTTCGGGCTGCAGCGTGGTGAGCAGGAGAATCCCGTCCCCTGTCGCCACCTGCACCCCCGCTCCCTTCCGGAAGCCCACAATGGTCCCCGGCACTTGCCCAGGGTGCCCTGGCAGCGGCCGGGCCGCGAGAACCCTGATCAGAAGGCCCCGGAAGAACGTATAGGTCCCAGGCTGCGGGGCCAGCCCCCGCACCAGGTTCCACAGATCCCTTCCACCCCGCGACCACTCGAGACATCCCTGGTCCGCGGGTAGCTTTGGAGCATAGGTGGCCTCGGCCTCATTCTGGGGAGTCTTTGTCATGTCCCCGCGCCCCAAGGCACCCAACGCCTCCACGAGCGCCTCTGCGCCGAGAGCCGCCAGGCGATCATGGAGGGTTCCGGCATCGTCCTCCACCGCGATCGGGGTCATTCGTTGCAACAGAATGGGCCCCGCGTCCACCGCCTCAACCACCTCCATAATCGTGACGCCCGTCACCGTCTCACCCTGAATCAGGGCCCACGGAATAGGGGCTGGCCCCCGGTATTTGGGCAGGAGGGAGGCGTGTAGGTTGATAGACCCTTTTGGTGGGATCTCGAGGATCGATCGGGGCAAGATCTGGCCGAAGGCGACTACCACTAGCACTTCAGGCTTCAATTTGCGAAGGTGGCCCACCACCCCCGGTTCCTGGATCTTCACGGGCTGGATAACCGGAATGCATGCTTCCTCGGCCACCTGCTTTGCGGCGGACTTGCGGAGTCGCTTACCTCGGCCCGCCGGGCGATCCGGCTGGGTCACGACCCCAGCTACCTCATGTCCCACTTCCACGAGGCGGCGCAGCGACGGAACGGCGAATGCTGGCGTCCCCAGGAAGATCAACCGCATAACGCCCGCACGGTCTCTTCCATGTGGTGCAGGTGTGTCCCATCCCAAAAGATCCGTCCGCATTCCCCACAATGAAAGAAAAGATCATGGTGACGGAAAACATACTCTGGGACACGTCCTGCCGCTCGCTCCTTCGCGAGGGGCTCGAGGGACAGATTGCATCGAAGACAGCGGCTCCCGAGCCGCTCACCCATGGTGAGCCCGAGCTCACGGGCGACTTGTTTCAGTTGATCCCACACCTGATCGTGGTGGATGAAGAGGATCTGACAGAGCCGACGCCGCAGCAAGAGTCGCGTATCCCGGGTGAGGAGGATCCGTCCCTCGCGCCGCGCGAGCGCTACGAGGCGACCATCCGGTGCATCCCGGAAATAGAGAGTGTCGTACCCCACGATCCGGAGCCATTTGGCCAGCCTGCCCAGCATGCTATCCGCGACGAAGCGCAATTCCTCCTCGCTCATGACTATAATCTCCTCACTCCGCTATGACCATATCACACTGCCCCGGACCTGAACAGGGGGACACGGGCTTGCGCTTGGCGCGTGGCACGTGGCTCCTGGCCCGTAGTTCTTGGCGATGTACTACCGGCTCACAGTCGGCTTTGTCGGTCATCGATTGCCGGTGATCGGTCGTCGGTGATCGGCCCTGAGCGGATTCAGATTGACACCGCTCCGCTGTCCCTTTCATACTATGGAGGCCGTACTGGAGCGGCCAGCATGCTTAAAGAACCTCCACAACGGATCACCTCTCTGACGCGCTGGCTATCACGGCCGGTTGTGGATAGCCGCGGCAGTGAGGTGGGGACACTCAAGGACCTGGTGGTGTTGCTCTGGGGACTCCATCCCCGGGTAAGCAAGCTGTGCATTGCGCGGCGCGGCGAGGAGGACCTTTACCTCGCCTGGGAAGCGGTTGCAGAAATCGCCGAGACACCCACGGGGCCTACCGTCATCCTGGATCGCCCAAGGGAGGAACTCACCCCTGGTGATCTCAGAGGCGACGAGATGGCGTTACGCCGCAATATCCTGGACAAGAAGGTGATGGATACCCACGGGCGGCGGGTGGTCCGGGTGAACGACGTGCAGTTAGAGTGGCGAGACGAGGGTTACGACATGGTAGCCCTCCTGGCGGGAATGCACAGCTTGCTTGGCCGACTCGTCCCCGAAAGGCCTCTCCAGTGGATCGCCTCGCGCTTTGGCATCGAGATTCCTCGGGAAGTGGTCCCCTGGGAGCATGTGGAGCCGATCGAAACCGAACTGACCAAGGCTCGAAAGCGGGCCGTCTACACGAAACTGGCTCAGCTGCACCCGGCAGACATCGCCGACATTATGGAGGAACTCAACCCCAGCGAGCGGGCCGCGATCCTCAACGGTTTGGAGGCCGAGACTGCGGTCGAGGCCCTGACCGAGACCGAGCCCGAGGTCCAGGCCGGAGTCATCCAGATGCTCGAGCCGGAAAAAGCCTCAGATATGCTTGAGATGATGGAACCGGACGAAGCCGCAGATATCCTGGGAGACCTGCCGCACGCCAAGGCCCAAGAGCTTCTGGAAGAGATGGACCCTGCCGAGGCGGAGGATGTGGCAGAACTCCTCGAGCATGAGGAGGACACTGCGGGCGGGCTTATGACCACCATGTATGTCGCATTTCACCCCGAGACCAGGGTGAGCGAGGCCTTGGAGAAGCTCCGTGCTCTGGCGGACGAAGTGGAAACCATTTATTATCTGTACGTGACTGATTCCTCGGACCGGCTCGCAGGAGTGCTCAGCTTGCGAGAGCTCATGCTAGCCCGGTCCGAGGAACAGCTGCACGAAATCATGATTATGCAGGTCATCACCGTCGGACCGAAGGCTCCGATCCGAAAAGTGGCGGAGACCTTGTCGAAATACAATCTCGTGGCCCTGCCGGTGGTGGATGAGGACAGGAGACTCGAGGGGATCGTGACCGTTGATGACGTTCTCGACGATCTGATCCCGATGATATGGAAGCGGCGGGCGGCAAAAAAGTACATTTAGAACCCTCCCAACCGGAGGACCCTCCGGACCGTTCGGAAGGCGACCGGCGCGACCGGTCTCCCACGTCAAGGTCCGGGCGGAGCGAGGCACGGAATGCGAATGCCGCGCGGGTACAAGCGGCGGCTCCTCGTCTTTTTGACGATCATGGGGCCTGGCATCATCACCGCCAGCGTCAACCAGGACGCCGGTGGGATCGCCACCTATTCCCTGGCGGGAGCCCACTACGGGTACAGCTTGCTCTGGGTCCTCTTTTTCACCACCATCAGCCTCGCCGTCGTGCAGGAGATGGGGAGCCGGATGGCGGTGGTCACCGGGAAGGGGCTGGGGGAGCTCATTCGGGAGCGCTACGGCCTTCGCCCGGCCGTTCTGATGCTTTCCATTCTTGTTCTTGTCAACCTCGCCAATACCGTCGCCGAATTCGCCGGGGTGGCCGCCGCCTTTGAAATCTTCGGCATCCCCCGGTTTCTCTCTGTCCCCCTGATTGCCCTCTTCGTCTCCTGGCTGGTCGTGCAAGGGACCTACGCCATTATCGAGCGGGTGTTCCTGATCGCGAGCGCCCTGTACCTCCTCTATGTGATCTCTGCCTTCCTTGCGCACCCCCCGTGGGGCGAGGTCCTGCGGCAGACGATTCAGCCTAGCTTTGAGATGGACCGCAACTCCCTCATCATGCTCATCACCCTAGTCGGGACGACCATCGCACCCTGGATGCTATTTTACGTGCAATCCTCCACCGTCGATAAGGGGATCCGGTGGAAAGACTACAAGTACGCTCGCTTCGATGTGATCGTGGGGGCGGTGGTGGCTACGGGCGTCGCCTACTTTATCATTGTGGCCTGTGGGGCCACCCTGCATGCGCACGGGGTCCGCATCGAGACCGCTGCGGATGCAGCCAGGGCTCTGGAGCCTTTTGGTGGGCGTTATGCGAGTCTCCTCTTTGCCCTGGGACTCCTCAATGCCTCGATCTTCTCGGCGGCCGTCCTCCCCCTCAGCACGGCTTATGTTACCTGCGAGGCGCTTGGCTGGGAGACCGGCGTGGACCGGCGGCCCAAAGAGGCACCCGGATTTTTCAGTATCTATCTGGTTATGATCGGCATCGGAGCCGGCACGATCCTCTGGCCCAATGTTCCCCTCATTCCAATCATGTTTTTCTCCCAGACCCTGAACGGCATTCTCCTTCCGCTGACCCTGATCATTGTGCTCCAACTCGTCAACGATCGCGAGATCATGGGGGAGGCGGTCAATTCCCCCCTCTCGAATTTGATCGGCTGGGGGACAGCCTTCCTGATGTCCGCGCTTACCCTCCTGCTCCTCATCACCTTTATCCTTTGAAAATGCCACTCCACTCTCGACGACCCGATGCCCTCCCCCCGCGCCGAATACGTTGGCAAAAAGGCGTCAGCGGCCAATCGGAACCTGGTGCGTGGTAAGAGTTACACCTGGACTTAGACATGCAGTAACGACTGCAGTTCAAGAAAAGAAAACGGCCCGGACGGCAACCTCGGTTCCGTCCGGGCCGCACAACGCCGCTGGCGAGGCGCCGGGGGTTGCCCCTTTTTTCACAGAAATAGGTCATCCCATTCAAGATTACAATGACCTACATCATATCGACACCTGACGACCATCAATTTTCGATCAAAAAATTGCATGAAAAGCCGAATGGGTCCAGATGGGCTGCCCACACCGTGGGTCGTGCTTTCTCCGTGACAACATCTGACCAGTCCCTTATGCTTCGCCGGTAGAAACAACTCCCAGGGCGCCTAGGAGACACTCATGCGTCGAAAGCGGTATCCCAGGGCGATCAGTGAATGGCCCGAAGGGGAGCGACCCCGGGAACGCCTCTTCAAGTATGGCCCGCGGCACCTGACCACTGCCGAACTCCTCGGCATCCTTTGCCGGACAGGGGTCAAGGGTCGAAGCGCCGTTGATCTGGGGCGGGAACTGCTGCAATCCTTTGGCGGGCTGCGGGAACTGAGCGCCGCTGATCCTGAAGATTTCAGGACCATCAAAGGCCTGGGCAAGGCCAAGATCGCCCAACTCCAGGCCGCCATGGAATTGGGGCGACGGGCCCTGAGCGAGGCCAAGCGGATCACGGGAAAAGTGGAGTCCTCCCAAGATATCTATGACTACATGCGGCCGCACATGCGGGATCTGAAAAAGGAGATCTTCCAGGTCCTGCTCCTCAACGGCCACAACGAGCTCCTCGAAACAGTCACGGCAAGCGAAGGGTCCCTCTCCGAAAGCCCGGTCTACCCCCGCGATATTATCCAGCTGGCCAACCGTCACCACGCTGCGGCCCTCATCTTTGCCCACAACCACCCGTCGGGCAATCCCACGCCGAGTGCCACCGATAAGGCAATAACCGAAGAGCTGGTCTTCGCTGGCAAGATTATGCATGTGAGAGTCCTGGACCACGTCATCGTCGGAGACGATGGCTACTTCAGCTTTGCGGACGCGGGGCTGATCCAGCAGTACGAACGGGCTTACACCCGCCGACGCCCCTGACGCGTCTATCGCAGGGAAAACCGGAATAGCGGCGAATTGCAACGAAATCGAAGGCGCCAGGAGGGCATGGGAGACGGAGCGGGAACTGAAGTCAAGATGGGCCGTCGTGGGAATTGCGATCCTGCTTTGGATCGTGTTGATGTTCGGGCCTGGGATCAACCATTGTTTCCTCTACACGAATGCCCCCACGAAAGCCCAAGATCTGCACGAAGCCTACAAGGCCTTGCTCAACAGGTGGTAACACAACTCTGCCGACGTGGCGACGAGCGCGCGAGAGGCCGTGAAACGCGCGGAGGGAGGATGACGTGATGAACGAGCCAACCCTGGCGGACCGGCTAGACCACCTGGAGTGGGAGAACCGGCGCTTGAAGCTTGCAGCCGCCGTGATCATGATCGCGATCGCCGCCGTGCTGCTGATGGGCCAGGCGACGCCGAGCAAGGTGGTCGAGGTTGTTGAGGCTCAGCGGTTCATCTTGAGGGATTCGAAAGGGATAAACCGTGGCGGCTTGCAAGTGATGGACGACGGCAGGCCGATCCTGCACCTTGCGGATGAGAATGGCTTGACACGAGCCGAGCTGGTCGTGCTCTCGAATAATACGCCAGCCCTATACTTCTATGACTATGAAAGGGGCCGCGACGTGAGCCGAAAGTACCTGGCATGGCTCGGCGTGTCGAAACACGGCTCGGTAACGTTGGCTTTAATCGATAGGGAGGAGCAGAGCCAGGCCCAACTAAGTGGAACGGGACCTCGCCTGCACTTTATCGGCAAAGACGGGAGGGTCATCTGGCGCGCACCGTAAGGGGACCTGGCACGTCACCGGAGATAGCAGCATGAAGTCCGTTTGCGGTATGGCTGCCTACCTCGCCATCATGGGTATGCTGGCCACCGGCGCGGCCGGGGCTCCCTTGACGAATCCAAAGACACAACCCGAACGGCCGAGGCACGAGGGACCGGTAGGCGACGAACCGGTCACGGCAACCCCCCGGGTGGTCCGGGATGTCCTTGCCACCACCGTGGCCGACCGGGAACCCGTACAGGTGCCCTCCCCTGTTCCCGCCGAGGTTGTCGAGGCGGGCCGGCCGACGACCGTCCTCCATCTTTGGTACTGGCGAAATCGCAATGTCAGTGTGGTCCTCCTCAAGGTCAACGGGCCGCGCTTCCGGACCTGGAGCTATAAGACCATTCCCCCAGCCTGGACCGGCGAGTGGCGGGTGGAGGCCCGCACGCCCGACGGCACGATCCTCTCCTCGAAAGCCTTCCTGGTCGAGCCTGCCGGGGGAACGGACGATGAAGGAACCGACCAAGGGCGCTGAACAGCGCGCCGAGCAGCCATCACGAAGGGGTGGCACCCGACCGGTGATTCCGCGGCTTGACACTGCTTGAGCAGCAGGAGATACTTATGGTCTCCTCTTAGCCCACCTCCGGCAGAATCACTTTCGCTCCATGAGACATGAGAAAAGAGGCGTTTTCGGGTATGAAATGGCTCGGCAGGGCTTTTTGCTTTTCGAGCCGAGCACGACCCGGTGTGATCTGGGTAATTACCGTTTCAAAAAATGACGACGGATATGCGAATCACCACACGAGCAAGACTTGCTGTATTGATGATGCTGGCCGTATCAATTGCTCTGCCAGCTTACGCCGAGGAGACATTGTGGAATGAGCTCAACAAAAAGGTTACGGCGCTGTATGAACAAGGACGATATGCAGAAGCAGCCACGATAGCGAAAGAAGCATT
>JAPUFX010000201.1 GCA_027293415.1 Candidatus Methylomirabilota bacterium | reverse complement strand
GCCTGCCGACAGCAGAGGGCAACTCCACCGGTATCGGAACGGTCGGGAAGATCCATCTCCATCATTGTTCCCATCCTTTGGAATACTGGAAATACAGGTTGCCCTTCGGGGGCGAACGTGGTTTGCTGTTGTCCTCGGCAGGTGATGGACGCCCAGTCGGCTTGTGCCATTAAGCCCCCTGCTCAGCCCACCCCGAACAACCGCTAATTCACCTGCCAGTTGCTGTCCTTGCTGCTTTCTGAGGGGTCTTGCCCTCCGTCTCCCGTAAATACGGCTCGTAAGCCGAGTAGTGCCGCATGGCACGGTATCAGAGTAAGGCTGACGCACCTGCTGGGCAGATGCGCTTAGGGGTTGAGCAGCCCCCGGCCATAAGTCTGATATGTCTGTGTCCTTCAAGGAGGTAGAAAATGAAAAGGAAACGTTCTAGAAGTTGGCTTGGTTTGAGTGCCCCCAGGTGGGCAGACCACCATGTCATCAGAAATGGGGAGGGCGCCATGATGAAACAATTTATGCGCGCACTGCTATGTCTAGGTTTGCTGCTCCCGCTCGGGGCTAAAGCCGAGGAGTTCAGCGACATCTTCGTATTCGGCGACAGCCTCTCCGACACGGGTAATGCTGCTACCTTGGCAGATGCCGCGCCGCTTCTCCTGACGAGCAATCCGAAGTTCCTCAAGTTCCTGACGTTCCTGACAAATCCGACAATGACAGGACCCCGTGTGGCGCTCTGTTTCCCTGATGTTACCTTTGAAGGGGACCCACCCATAATAAAAGACGTAGACCCCGATTTCCCCTGCGCCGATCTATTTTTTGAGAGTAGCCGGGTCAGCAACGGGCCGGTTGCGGTGGAGATTCTCGCCAAACGTTTCGGCTTCGAAGACCTCCAGCCATCGCTGCATTTTTTGCCCCTGGTTGGGTTGGAGCCTTTTCGGCCGCCCGACTTCGGCACGAACTATGCTGTGGCGGCGGCGACAGCTCGCGGATCCGACCTCATAGACCTCATAGACCTCAACGTCCAAATAGCCGGATTCTTGGCCGACTTAGCCGATTTACCGGCAGCGTCGGATGCGCTCTATGTATTCATGATCGGCGGAAATGATGTTATAGATGCCGCCAACGCGCTGGCAGAGTTGGTTATAGGGTCAACGCCGGATGAGATGCCGGGAGCTATTATTGATGACGCGGTTGCCGCCATCGGGGACAATATCAACTTGTTGGTTGGCGCAGGCGCGCGCAAATTCTTGGTCGTCAATTCGCCAAATATCGGTTCGCTCCCCGCAGCCGAGTCCGGGTTGGCGCGCGCAATCGCCACTTTCGTAACGATAAAATTCAACGAGCAATTGGCGGAGCGTTTGGATCAGATCCAGGCGGGGCAACCGCTAGTCGAGATCAAGCAGTTCGATCTTTTCCGCTTTTTTGAGGTAGTACGCTTTTTTGGGAAACTGTTCGGCGTTTTCGAGAACATTAAGGACGCCTGTTTTGATAGCGGAGAGTACCGGGACACGGGAGCTCGCAACTTTGACCCCGGCTGTGGGGTGGACAAGTTTGATGACTTCGTCTTCTTCGATGCGATTCATCCTACCGGGCAGGTCCATCAGTTTGTCGGCAAGGCCTTATCCAGAGCCGCGCACAAGCTCATCGACGATTAGCGTCCCGAGAAGCTACTGAGCAGCCGGTGTAATACGGCCCGCCCCGTGTGGGCCTTTTTCTTTCCAGCGCGGATTGCTACCGTGATGACTCGGCCGCTAGGCAGACAGGAGATCCATTATGCCCTGCTTCTACCTCACCCCCAAACAAGACGACTTCAACCAAGAACTCCAAGTCTGCATCAGCCGAAGCCTTATATGATGTGGATTCAATTGTGGCCGACCCAGGGGCTTACACTAAAGAAGAGCACGCGACCTTATATAGTCAGATCGTGTCTAATCTGGAACGGGCGATCCGAGTCGGTGATGGTAGAGGTTTTGTGGTGGACACCGCTGAAGATGAATTTTATATAAAACTTCGGTATGTGATTACGGCCGCGCATTGTCTTCCCCGACTGCCGCCCAAAAAGGGACCGCCGAAGTGAATCCAGCGGTCCCTTGTGGTTAACAAATCCCAGTCTAATTTAGCTGGGTTGCTCTTCTCCTTCCAGCTAATCTGTGTGTTGCTCTAGTTCCAGTTCGCTCACCTTATGGAGTGATGCATGTGCCCGTTAGGAAGCCAATGTCTTCGACCGGGCTGGCGTTCCCCTGGCAGGGTCCCCTAATCACATCCACCTCTTCGTGGAACGGTCCGGTGTACCGCAGGACGAAGAGCCCGTTGAAGCGGTCGAGCACGTAGATCAACCCATCCTTGATCACGGGGTAGCTCGCCATATGGATGCGGACACGATTACCGTCCGCCCCCACTGCGGTCTGCGGGAAGTAGAAGCCGGCCTCGTGCGGCATGAAGGGATTGGAGATGTCGATCGCCCGCGTCCCTGCCCCGCGCCAACTTATGAGCAAGAGATTCCTGAGCGGGATCGGATTATGGGAGGTGAAGTCGCTTCCCGTCGCGATAGCGATCGGCCCGACCGTGCCGCAGTTTTCCTGCAGGTTCTCCGGCAGGAGGAACGTGGAAATCTGCTTGGGCTGAGGTTCAAAGCGCACATCGGTGATCCGAACCCATCCCCACGGACAGCTTGCACTGCCAAGCACTTCGTGGGTCAGTACGACGAGATCTTTGCCGGGTACTTTGATCGCACTGTGGGTACGCCCAGGACCTGGGGGCGAGAAGTCTAGCCGGTCAGACGGATTCGGATTGACCATCCTGAGGCACGGATTTTTCTTTTTGGTGTGAGAGAGGGCGCAGCTGGCCGCTGTCGCTAACGGGGTGCTGTCCAGGATGAGAAAGCCAGCATCGCGCATCGCCAGATAGGCCCTTGTGCCGTCATCGCTAACGGTGAGGGAATGGAGCCCGTTGGTCTGGCGAATAAACCCGTTGTCAGCGGAAGCGGGTTCAGTACGCGGAATACCAAAGTCTCTGGCGTCAAAGGTGGCGACCAGTTGCGGATCAGCCTTGTCGGAGACATCGATGACCCGCAAGTTTGGCTCCTCACCCCCAGCGACGTTTTCCCCGGAGAGTGTCTGATATATTAAGACTCTTGTCGTATCGGTGGGATCCCGCCAAAGGAAGAACTCGTGTGGCCGGCCACCGCCGAAATCAAAGGTCGACTCAAGAACCGGGTTCTCACAATCTGTGGTATCCCATACCTGCAGGATGTTTAGCCCCACAGACCCTGATCTAGTGAACCCCATAACAACCAGTAGATCGAGATCGTCAACCGTCCGGTGCTCTTGCTGGTTGCTGCCCGCCACGAAGGCTAATTCATTGAGGATCTCAAGGCTCGTCGCGTCGAGGACCAACATACCTCCTGCGTCGGGTCCGGGTCTCCGCCTGTCTCCGATGTAGAGACAATGGCCCGCGAACGCGAGACTGTTGCCATTGACGTCGCGACCGGCCCGACCGAGATCGGTATGGTCGACCAGCATGAAGTTGCGGGAGATTCCAGCAGCGGGAATCTTTTCGAGGTCTGGAACTTCAGCCGGCTTAAAGATGGTCTTGACCGGCTGGGATGGATCTGCTGCCTGTACCGATCCTAGGGGTAAAGCCAGCAAGCTGGCTACGGCGACAGTCAGCATTCCGACTGCTAGCCCCGGTTTTTTGCTTATGCCTATTGTCATGACGCTTCTCCTTCCGATTAGTTGGTTAGTGTCTTGCACGATACGCCGCTTTACTGACACAGAATGTCTACAGACGGCCACGCGCAAGACGCAAAACCCGCTCTGAGGCGGCTATGGCACAGCTATTGCGAAACAGCTAAGAGAAACTGCGATGAAGGCAAATGCTAAAGGCGTACATCAGGCGTAGGCGGCTTATTCATGACCTGACCTCCCAGGTGGTCCTTGATCAAGCGCGCTTATTTCGCCGATTGAAAAGGAATGTTTAGCCTGCGCGTGGCGTGCCGAAAAGTCCCACGCTTAATCGGCCAAGGGGGACGCGGTAAGCAAATTCCGAGCCAACCTATACCGGGTGAAGTTACGACAGGGGCAGGAAAAGGCCAACGTCTCGCTTTTTGATGCTCCCGCAAAGAAACAAGAATGAGGGCATGCACATGAACCTAAACCCACTAGCAACCGCAGGAGTATCAACCCCCCTATGGGGGGGGTGGCTTTCGTTCACGGTGAGTATGCATTACCAAAGCCCATCCCCTATAAGATATCTTATAGGGCTTGGGCTTTCAGAATTGACAGGGGCCTCAAGCCCCGTACTGTCTGCGGTATTTCGCCTCCGGCTACATACCTGCGACCACTTGCCGCCCCCAAGGCGGCCTGTCTCCGATACTCCGCTGGGTTGATGCCCAGCTACGTATCCCTGCAGACTCGCCGCCCCCAAGGCGGCCAATAAATTGTCACATCGAGTTCACCGTAAATGAGAGCCTAATGCATCTGACGGAGAGGAAGAAAACGCGCACCACGAGTAGAGCAATGACGCG
>JAPUFX010000200.1 GCA_027293415.1 Candidatus Methylomirabilota bacterium | reverse complement strand
CCCGACTCTGTTGCAGCCGTGCCCGCAGTAACTCGAACTCCCGCGGTACCTGCTCCAGCCGGCGGCGCAGATGGTATACCTCTTCCTCCAGCCCCTTCACCTGCCCCTGGAGTGCCTCCATCTCGGCGTAGTGTTTTTCCCTTGCCATGGAAGGCGGAACACCGCTCTTGGGATCCTGACCAGAGATCCGCCTCATCGTCTTTCGGAGAGAATTAAACTTAGAGGTCTTATCCGAACCACCCATGCTCGACAATCCTTCCGGCGACAATCACAATGAGACCAGGCCCGGGAAGTCGCACCAGAAGCGGTTTTGCGGGATTCCACTTCTGCTTGCACGACCGATGCTCGAATTTGACCTCCCTATATTAATGCAGTCCCTAGGGGTGTCAAGACTTTTCTGGACTCATTTGAAAGACTGCAAATCGGCCAGGGACGCCTTTTCAGCGGCCCTTCACGTTCGCCACGACATCCAACCTCGTCCATTGATGATTAGCTCTACGTTCAATGGAACGAGAAATTGCGATCGCGGAAGTTCACCGGGCTATCAATCAGCTTTCCAAAGTCACCCCATGAAAAAAGGACTTTGCGCCAACTAGCAGTCAAATTATACTAGCGTGATGATCGAGGGAACGGTAGTGGGGTTGGGTAGCGCGGATCTGCTGCGATTCTACTATTATCTGCGCTTGACCCGGGGTCTCGAGGACCGGGTCATCAAACTGTACCGTCAAGGGAGGATTCTCGGGGGCTGCTACGTTGGAACCGGAGAGGAGGCGATCTCCGTAGGGAGCGCCTGTGCACTCGAGCCTGATGACGTCATTGCCCCATCTCACCGGGACCTCGGTGCCCACCTTGTCAAGGGGGTGACCCCGAACGAATATATGGCCCAGTATCTGGGGCGGCTAACCGGCCTGACACGCGGGAAGGATGGCACTATTCACTTTGGCGATCTGAGACGCCGGATTATCGGCTTCATCAGCCCCATGGCCGACGGGATCCCCGTGGCTACGGGTGTTGCGCTGGCGTTCAAAACTCGACGGGAGCCCCATATCGCCGTCGCCTATTTTGGAGACGGCGCCTCGAGCCGTGGGGACTTCCATGAGGGACTCAACCTGGCCGCCGTCCTCAGGCTCCCCATACTCTTCATCTGTCATAATAATCAGTACGCCTACTCCGTCCCCGTCTCCCGACAGATGGCGGTCCCGCACGTCGCGGACCGGGCCAAGGCTTACGGCTTGCCCACACGGATCATCGATGGCAACGACATCCTAGCCGTCTACCAGACCACGAAGGAGGCAGCGGCCCAAATCCGCGGTGGGGGAGGCCCGATCTTCATCGAGTGCAAGACCATGCGCATGCGGGGACATGCGGAGCACGATGACGCTTCCTACGTCCCCCGGGAACTTCTGGAGGAGTGGCGAGGGCGGGACCCTATTCAAAAGTTTGAGCATTATCTCCGCGAGCGGGAGGTGCCAGAAGACCAACTGAGGGCGGTCGAGGCTCGGGTGGTCAAAGAAGTCGAGGAGGCACTCGATTTCGCAGAAAAGAGCCCCCTACCCGATGGGCCGGAGGCGCTCGAGGGGGTCTTTGCTCCATGAGAAGCTGTCAGCGATCAGCTGTCGGCCTGCGCTTAAAATTCCCTCGGAAAGACGCTGATTGCTGACTGCCAACTGCTAACTGCGAAAGCGTAACGAGCATGCCAGAGATCACCTATCTCGAGGCGATTCGCCAGGCCCTATGGGAGGAGATGGACCAGAATGAGCAGGTTTTCCTCCTAGGGGAAGATATTGGGACGTATGGGGGAGCTTTCAAAATCACCAAGGGCTTCTTAGAAAAGTTCGGTGAAGATCGCGTGATCGACACCCCCCTGTCCGAGTCAGGCTTTGTGGGCGCAGCCATCGGTGCCGCCCTCATGGGGATGCGGCCCGTGGTAGAGATGCAGTTTGCCGACTTCATCTCGTGCGCATTTGATCAGATTGTCAATATGGCTGCTAAGCATCACTATCGACTGAGGGAGCCGGTTCCGCTGGTCATTCGAGCCCCGTACGGGGGACGGCTGCATGCGGGCCCCTTCCATTCCCAGTGCCCCGAGGCCTGGTTCATCCACTCCCCTGGACTTAAGGTCGTCGCCCCCGCCACCCCGTACGATGCGAAAGGCCTCCTCAAGGCAAGTATCCGGGACCCCAATCCGGTGATTTACTTTGAGCACAAGTATTTGTACCGTCACGCCAAGGGGGAGGTGCCCCCTGAAGACTACATCGTCCCGCTCGGTCAAGCGGACGTCAAACGGGCGGGGGCCGATATCAGCTTGATCACTTACGGGGCGATGGTGCAGCAGGCATTTCAGGCGGCGGACCAGATGAGTGAGCAAGGGGTCGAAGTCGAGCTCGTAGACGTCCGGACGCTCTATCCGTTGGATACAGATACGATCCTCACCTCGGTCAAAAAAACGGGAAAGGTCCTCATCGTCCATGAGGCCCCTCAGGTCTGCGGGATTGGGGCCGAGATCGCCGCTGTCATCGCCGAAGACGTCTTTCGATATCTCGACGCCCCTGTGGTACGACTTACTGCCCCTCACACACCTGTCCCCTTCAGCCCCCCCCTCGAAGACTACTATCTTCCCAACGCCACAAAAATTGTCGCCAAACTGACTGACCTAGCCTCCTATTAGTTGACTGATGACCGCTAACCGACGACCGAACGACAAAGGACCCATGACCGACCACCGACGACCGATAGATGCTTCCCGAGCGACCGGTTCGACTGTCATCGGTGATCGGTTGACGAGGCGAGGATGACCATCGAGGTGGTCATGCCTCAAATGGGACAGAGCGTTGCTGAAGGTACCGTCATCCAGTGGTTTAAACAAGAGGGAGAGCCGGTAGAACAGGATGAAGCCCTCCTCACCATCAATACCGATAAAATCGACGTCGAGATCCCATCACCAGGTGGCGGGATCCTTACACGGGTCCTGGTTCAAGCCGGAGAGACGGTACCCGTGCTAACACCCCTGGCGTACATTGAGGCGCGAGAAACGGATCGACGTCGCACTGTCTCCCCATCACCCGCACCTCACGGGCGGGCAGGACCGATCCCGGAGGAGGGGGCTCGGTTGCATTCACCCGCCGTCCTCGAGCTCGCGGAGCGGCATGGCCTGACGCCTTCAGAACTACAGGAGATCCCAGGCACAGGCCGGGACGGCCGGGTGACCAAGAAGGACCTCCTCGCTTATATCGAGCAGCGGGAAAAGGTCGCCGTCCCTCGAGCGGGAGAGGAGATTATTCCCTTCACCCCGATGCGCCGTGCCATCGCCGAGCACATGGTGCGGAGCAAGCAGACCTCCCCCCATGCCACCGCGATCATCGAGGCGGACATGACTTCCATCGCACAGTTCCGCGAAAGGGAAAAAGCCGCCTTTGCAGAGCGCTGGGGCTGCCCCTTGACCTTCATGCCCTTTATTACTCAAGCCACGGTGAGAGCGCTCAAGAAATATCCCTGGCTTAACGCCTGGGTTGACTCGGACCGGATCGTGCTCAAGCAGGAGATCAATATTGGGATCGCGGTTGCCTTGGCGGATGGTCTGATCGTCCCGGTCCTCAAGGGGGCTGAGGCCCTTAGCCTTTCCGAGATCGCCCAACGGAGCGACGACTTGACCCGCCGCGCCCGGGAGAAGCACCTCATGCCAACCGAGGTCCAGGGCGGAACCTTTACCCTCAACAACCTCGGTGTTTCCGGCATCCTCCTGGCCACGCCGATCATCGTTCAACCCCAGGCAGCCACCCTGGGGATCGGGGCGGTCGCCAGACGGCCAATAGTGGTCGGGAATGTCGTCACCATCCGTTCGATGACCTACCTCTGCCTCTCCTTCGACCATCGCGTCATCGATGGCGCGATGGCCGGCCAGTTCCTGCAAGAGATCAAAGCAGGCCTGGAAGGGTTCGACCCGACCCGAAAATAACAAGGGCGGGACGCGTGTCCCGCCCACCTTCATCGACCCGGACACGCCGGGTCAATTGCAGGTGCCTCAGCCGCTCGGCGCGCAACCGCAGCCCGGTCCCAATGAACCGGAAAAGCCCGCAGCGGTTTGCGTTCTAAAGGTGGAGAACTGCTTGACCACTTCCGAACTCTCACAGGTGGGACATCTGACGGATACCCCCGCGCTCATAACCAGCCGCTCGAAACAGGTGCCGCAGCCCTGACACTGGTATTCAAAGATCGGCATCGTCTCCTCCTCATGATCAGCGCTGGAGTTCCCGAATCAAATGCTTGAGTTCAGGCAGGATCAGTCGCTCAAGGGCGAGCTTCACGGCCTTGGGTGATCCGGGGAGACAGAAGATCAGCGTTCCTCGACAGGTCCCGGCCATAGCCCGACTCATGAGCGCGGCGCTCCCCACCTCCTGAAAGCTGAGATACCGGAAGATCTCGCCGAAACCCTCGAGCGATTTGTCGAGAAGCGGGGCGACCCCCTCGATAGTGACATCCCGGCGACCGACCCCAGTCCCACCACTGGTGATGATACATCCCACTTTTGCCTCAACCAGATGACTGATCTCCTGCTGAATGGCCGCGAGGTCATTCTTCAAAACCTGATAGCCCACCAGGCGATGCCCTGCCTCCTGCACGCGCTCCCGGATTAAATTTCCGGACTCATCCTCAGCCTCGTGCCGACTGTCGCTCACGGTAATCACCGCAAAGGAAATCTGTCCGATGCCCTCTGCGGCTTCTTTATGCTCCTCTACACCCATGAGACTTCCTGAGAAACCGAACTTCAAGCGTCAAAGAGGAGGCGGGGCGTTCCGCCTCGACCGGTCAAGGAAGGGTTGTGAAGCCGTTCCTCGCCAATCGTGGTCGAAGGCCCATGGCCCGGGTAGACCGCCGTCTCATCAGGAAGGACGAGAAGCTTGCTTCGGATGGAGGCAAGGAGAATTTCATAGGATCCACCCGGCATGTCAGTTCTACCGATTGAACCCGCGAAGAGTGCGTCCCCAACAAAGGCAACCCCCTCCCCGTAAAGGGAGATTCCTCCAGGGGTGTGGCCCGGCGTATGGAGAACTTGGAATCGGGTTTCCCCTATCACCACCTCATCACCCTCGTTCAGCAGGCGATCTGGGGGGGGTGGCGTGGGGACCTGAAATCCAAAGGCCATCGCCTGCGCGGCCGCTTGCGACATCATCGGCGCGTCCTCCCAATGAAGCAGGACCGGCTTGCCCGTCTTCGCTCTAAAGAAGGCATTCCCGCAGACATGGTCAAAGTGTCCGTGGGTATTAACGATGGCGCTCAGCTCGAGTCGCTCCTCAATGATGACATCGTAGATGCCCTCACTCTCGAGCCCCGGATCGATGAGTACGGCCTGTCGGCTCCCCTCATCTACGACAAGATAGGCATTGGTTTCGAGCGGACCAATCGTAAAGCTATCAATCTTCATTCTTTCCTGCTCTGCAGATACCGGTCCTCTGAGATCCCTGAAAGCCACTGCAGATAGAAGCCTGGTGACGCCGAACTACTCTCGCGAAGCCGACCCGTCTGTCCGCTGGACGATTATCTCCTCCAGCGTCTTCGACACGGTAAAGTAGTCCACCCCGGTAATGGCCGATATCCGAAGCAAGTCTCGCTCGGTCACCTTCCCGTCCCGCTGATAGATATCGAGTAACCGCTGACGAACGTCATGCTCTGCACTTCTCTCCATGGTTCATATCACCTTTCTATGAATTATGAAGAATCTGGCTGAGCAGAGAAAGAGTCCTCCTATTTCACCACAGGTACCTTCTCACGTAACCTTGCCACGAGCTGCGGGAGAATCTCCACAACGCGATCGATATCCCCGTCACAGGTGAGCCGCCCCACGGAGAACCGAATGCTTCCTTCCACCTGCTCCCGGCTCAGCCCCATTGCCCGTAACACATGAGACGGCTGTAGGCTGCCGACGTGACAGGCCGAGCCCGCCGAAACCGCAATCCCCTCCAGGTCCAGCGCGGCTACGAGCGTCTGGGCCTCTATTCCATCAAAGCTGAAATTGCTGGTGTGAACCAGGCGAGGGGAATTCCGACCGCTCACCCTTACCCCGTCAACCCGTTCCAGAACGGTCGCCTCAAGTCGATCTCGGAGCTGTCGGAATCTTTCCTGCTCGCCAGGCATCTCAAGGAACATGAGCCGCGCCGCCTCCGCCACTCCTACGATGCCCGGGATATTCTCGGTCCCAGCCCGGCGACCCCGCTCTTGACCTCCCCCCTGGAGCAGCGGCCGGAGTCGAACTCCCCTCCTCACATAAAGCGCTCCGACCCCTTTCGGGCCATAAATCTTGTGGGCAGAGAGGGAAAGGAGGTCGATTTTGAGGTGTCGGACATTGAGGGGGACCTTTCCGAAGGACTGGACCGCATCGGTGTGGAAGAGGATTCCCCGCTCTCGCAGGATGGCTCCAACTTCCTCCAGGGGGAAGAGGACACCCGTCTCGTTATTGCCGTGCATCACGGAAATCACGATGGTGTCCGGCTGGATGGCTCGCCGGAGCTCTTCTGGGTCGAACATTCCCTCCCCGTCCACCGGGAGATACGTCACCGAGAAGCCCCACTTCTCGAGCGCGGCACATGTTTCGAGGATGGCCGAGTGCTCTACGGCCGAGGTGATAATGTGCCTCCCCCGCTCCTGATACGCTAACGCTGCCCCGGCGAGGGCCAGATTGTCCGCCTCGGTGCCTGAGGAGACAAAGACCACCTCATCCTTATCCGCCGTCCCCAGGAGCTCGGCGACAGTCTCGCGGGCCCCCTCTAAAGCAGCCTTGGCCTCTCGGCCCATGGCATGGGCGGCGCTTGGATTGCCGAAGGCCCCCTCAAGGTACGGCCGCATGGCCTCCCGCACCCGCGGATCCACAGGGGTCGTAGCATTGTGATCGAGATAGACTTGGGACCCCATCGTGAACTGTAAAAAAGGCCGCCCCCCGGCGGCCTTCGAACTTTCCCCCCTTACATCACTGCTCATAACCAGCCTACAGGTAGTGTCCTATCCGGACCGTTTCGATCTCCTTGTCTGGCTTGGTCGGTGTCCGCGGGAGGGGCCGGACAGCGACGATCCGTTCGGACTTGCGCCCCGCGATCTTGGCCCAGTCATCGGGATTGGTCGTGTTGGGTAGGTCCTCGTTCTCCGCAAATTCCTCCCGGACCCCCCGCACCAGGTCCTGCCGCG
>JAPUFX010000199.1 GCA_027293415.1 Candidatus Methylomirabilota bacterium | reverse complement strand
ACTGAGGGGTTGTAGGGGAGAGACTCCCCTATGCTTGGGGGGTGCTCAGCGAGGCTAAAGGCGAGCGCCGAAGGGGGGCCTGCCCCCCTAGCGGAAGTGACGCACCAAGGGGGGATTGTTAGCGGGAAATAGTTGGTGCGGTACTAGTACCTCCCCTCTCTCTTTGCCCGTCCTCCCCAGTCCCTGGAGCACAATATTGGAACGTCCATCAGGCAGCATCTCGGACTGGATGATCTCGCCGGGCCCAGGCAAAGAAAGAGGAACTTCTTATCATTCAGAATATTTATGCGTGTACGTGTGGTGAGAAATGTGGGCTACGTGTCGTCTTCGGACGAATCAATACGGGCAGAATGTTTGATCACTGAAGAAACACTGGGCACATCCTTCCAGTGGGTTTGGATCATTTTCGCACGTTCCAACACGTGCTGAAGCAATTCCTTGCCTTGAGCCTCTTTTTGCTGTTCCTGCTTTTCAGGATCACTTGAGAATTGCCCGAGTGGTTGAATCTCAAATTTTCTCAGGCGGCGTTCGATCTTTTTCATGGCTTCAGGCGGATGCCGCAAGAACTCTGAACCTCTCACCCGAATGAAGTGCCATCCTAATCGTTCGAGCGTCATCTGGCGGTGTAAGGAGGCCTCCAGGGCTTCACGTGTAATCTCACGATCCCCGTCGCACTGGATTGCAACTCGATTCCCTTTCTCCCCGATAACTACGAGATCCAGTACGAATTCACCTACCTGACACCCAACCATCACATTGTATTGTGCGTTTACAAGATGCTCGTATACTTCGCGTTCTAATTCTGAGTTGAGTTTGCGGGGTGATTTCTCAATTTTTTTGGAACGCAGCCCGTCCGGATTGGTGGCATGTTCAATGAGCTTTAGGCGTAAATCATTAGTTTTCAGATCCCGTGACGGGTCGAGCGAATGAACGACCCACAACTGATCTCTTGCCCGGCTGGCAGCGACATTAAAAACTTTTTGTGCGTCATCTCTCGTCCGCAGGTGCAAGGGTTTTCCATTATGCGACGGACTATTGACCATGGACACAAAGATGACGTCTCGCTCATCTCCCTGGAATTGAGCTCCGTTACCACACAAGATACGGCGTCTCTGATATTCTGAAACCGTCATGCGCCTCCGAAGCATGGAATCAATATAGAGAGCCTGATCGGTTCCCACCATGGAGATCACCCCAATGGTGGACTTTTCGTATTCCTTGAACCGGGTCAACGCGAGAACGAGGGAAACGATCTCCAAAGCTTCTGCCTGGTTTATCTTGTCTTCATCCTCTCCATTTTCGACATATCGAGCCACCAGAGCCGGCCGAAATGGGCTCGCGGAGGCTTCGCGTAAGGATTGAATCTCCTGGTTGTAGCACAGCTGATTACTAAACTGAATAATGTCAGGAACGCAGCGGAAATGCTCGAGCAGCCGGATGGTTCCGCCAAAGGATTGGCGGGCGAGATCATAGACCGAAGACTTGGCGTCATAGAGTTTTTTATTTGGGATATCAACCAGGATTTCATCGATCAGCTCATGGATCTGATCTGTTCCAAACCCGACGGCGTACGGACTGACCTGTTCATGGTCACCCACGACAACCACTTCCTTTCCCAGAGCAAAGGCGACCAGGCCCAAGACATCACACTGGCTGGCTTCATCAATGATGACAACATCAAATTGTGTCGTAGAGATATCAAAGCTTTCCACCACACGGGAAAGAGGCATGATCCAGACAGGGACGGCTTCACGGCATTTTATAAGTGTCTTCTTCGCTTCTTCTTTATACTCACGAACATGTTTTCCCGTACCTTTCCCGATTTTCTTATGTAGACCAAGCCACCCATTGAGCGCTTGTTGCTGCTCCAGCCCCGTCCGGTTCAGCTGGGCCAACCACGATAACTTCTCAACATATTCGGCCGTAATGTCCTGAACCTCCTCTTTCAAATCGTTGAGTTGGGATTGCAACTGATCCAGATCAATCTTTGCTCTTTCCTCCAAAAGCTGTTCCCAATAACGATGTCTCCAGGCGTCGTTCGGATCTCCCGGTAAGTGTCCTGCATCATGGGGCTCCTTCCTTGCTGCTAACATGTCCACCCATGCGGACGCATCTTCACGAAGCTTCTCCAGAAGTTCCTTACGCCGACGATGATCGTCTTTCAGATCATCAAGGTGCTGGAGCTTTTCCCAGGCTTGCCGGTAGACGTCAAAATCCGAGCGGCGGATTCCGGTGCGGAACTGCTTGATGAGAGCATACGAGGCCTCCTTGCGGGAAAAGGTGTCCAGATATTCCACCCACGCATCCTGTTTCTTTTCCATACCTTGCCACTGGACAAATTCAATGCGAGCTTCCAAAATCGGGAGGAGAAGATTCTCAATAGCCGTCCGGAGACCTCCCTTCTCCTGTTTTTGAGCCAGCGTTTTTTTAATGAATCGCTCCCAATCAAAGCCGCAATCGATTAACTCCTCCTGGAATTGGCCCCATTGATGCTTGTACCATCCCATGGCATCACGAATTTTCTTGGACGCAGTTTTCAGTTTCTTTTCAGGATGTTTGCCGAGACCGTCTTCCCCGAATGGATTCTGATCCAGATATTCGACCTGGCGGTTCCATCTCTGAACAAGTGCGTCCCTCAGGGCCCGGATTTCCATGAAATTTTCCAATGCCCTGAAATGCGCTAGTTTTGATGGCTTTCCCGAATCCACCTGTGAGCTTTCGACAAAATCTGTCCAGTCCCGATGCATGAAAGACAGGATCCCTTTGAGCTTCTTCCCCGCTTCCAAATGCTCTATGATGGCCTGGCAGATTTTCATGTTTTCTGCGTCTGTACGGTTTGAATCTATTTTGGGTCCATGCGAGAGCACCAGGGCCTCTTTCTCAGGAATCTCCTTACAACAGCGATCAATGAGATCGAGAAGTTCATACCATGGCTTTTGCTGTTCGTCGGGTTGCCGACCGATTTCCAGTAACTGGTTGACCCATTCCTGGTCAGCATCAAAGACTTCCGCTGCACTGCCAGCTTTTCGCATGAGCTCTTTTAAGGTGGCCTCATCTTGATCATCGTTGGACCAGTACTCAGCACCGCTTTTGAAGTCGATGTCTTTGTTTTTCGTGGCGCGATCAAAGTGTTTGGCAAACGTTTCAGGATCAGGAAGTGTGTTCGCTTCGGGTAAACGTGAATCCAACAGGGTTTCGTCATCGCTGGAAATTCGGGCGTTAGCAGCATAAAGGATTTCCAGTTCTTCCCGATGCAGAGGGGGTTCGGGCCGGTTGGAAATGGGGCCTGGAATCCATCCGTTTTTCTCACTGTTTGCCAAAATCCAGCGCGCTGCCTCAGAAGGGAGCGTTTTCGGAACTCCTGGCTCAAGCGCACGATATTCTTCTTCGGCGGCCTCGAGAAGCTGATCCCGCGTTTCGTCGTATTCTTTTTTCAAAACGTCCCGTTTTTCCTTTAATGTATCAATCTGTTTTTCCAGTTTCTTGCTCCCGGCAGATGAAAGATAATTGATAATGCCCGTTACGGATTCTTCCAATTGTTTGCTGTTATCCTCGTCGCTTTGCAAAACAGCCACACAAAGGGACTGCAGCGATTTCGGGACATGTTCCCGGACCACCCGCAAAGCCTTGGATGTTTGACTCGTAACCAAAATATTTTTTCCCTGGGCCAGCAGGTGGCCGATGAGGTTTGCAATTGTATGACTCTTGCCGGTTCCAGGAGGCCCTTGAACCAAGACCGCACCGGTTTCCTCCAGCCGATGGATCACGCGTTCCTGTTCAGCATTAGCGGATTTAGTGAGCAGGAGATCGATTTTCTTGGTCTCGGATTCATCCCGCTCGGCCCCTGCTCCTGTATCAATACCAATCACGCGTAGCAGGGATTCGGGGAAATCCTCTATCTGAGGAATGAGCTCAATATATTTTTCGATGGATTCAGGAAATCCAAATGTTCGAAGCCCGAGAAAAATATGGGGCCTGCGATAGAGATAAGAGCCCGAGGCTTCACGTGCCTCTATTTCATTGTTAAAGAATTTCCCGTCACGCCAAAGCCTTTGAACTATATCCTTCAGAAAGGCGCTGGTTTCTTCACCCCCAAAGGGATGGTAATGCCCATCTTGGAGCGCCTCACGGATTTGCTTGAGTGTGGCTCCATCTACACCCAGAAACCGCAAGAGCGATGAATAAAGTTCGGGTGGATCTTGGGAGTCACGCAAGACAAATTCCGGAACGCTCGCATTGAAATCGAGTGCAATCCTTTGCAAAAAAATGGGATGCCTGACAACATGGCCGTCTTTGTGCGTGACAAGGATCCCGTCCGCGGCATAAATTTGATACCTTTCAGACTCCCGTTGAATTTTTCCGTACAGATCAAATAAGTCTTCAAATGCACCTAAGGCATCAAGAACTTTTTTCTCGGAGATTTCCCACTGACGTTTCAGATTGATCCAATCTTCAAAGGCACGGACACGTTCCGGAACATCTTCAAATGTTTCCTTTTTGCCGCCTGTGACGTCCAGCGTATTTCGGACAAACGTGGAAGGATCGGCTTCCACACGAGCGTATCCAGGTTTCAGCCAGTTTTTTAAGATAACACCGGGTTCAGGACATTCGCTTTCATGTGGGCGGCTCACTTTGATGATGAAATCACCATTCAAACCCTGTTGGTTGAGATCATGTGAAACGCCAAGAAGTTGCAGGTTGGTAAAATCCTTTCCCCGCAAGATGCTGGGGTAAAGCGGAAGCGTATCGAGCCAAAACAGCCACTCATACCGTTCGGAATTAACCACAGGCGGCGTCTTAATATGATTAAGCTCTTTAAGGTATTGAAATACCCGCTTAATCTGCCGACGAGCATCTTGAATGTTATATTTGCGTCGCACCTGGTGACTCCGTGTCATCTTGTCGGATTAGGGGGCAAGGCAGATAGCAGAAACAAAGGCTCTTTCCTCGCTTTTTAGCCTTTCCTCCGCCCCTTTAACCTCGTGAAAATCAAAAGCGCCCTCCCGGGCCGTAGCGCTGCAAAGAGGGTTGTGCAACGGTTATGCCAAAGGTCGACAAATGGCCAGACTACCGCGTGGGAGAGTGAAAACACCGGCATCCTGGGATGCAGATAGACACAGGCAGAACCCCGCCAAAGGTCAGCTATGGAGGTGGAACGGGACCCCTGTGGCGGGTAACCGGGGGGTAGCTATGTGCGGGGCCGTTCGGGTCAGGTCGGTTGTGGATAGGTTGGGTTTTTGGGTCACGAAAGGGCACGTTTTGCCGCGTCCTGCACACCCAAGCCCTTGAAAGTTTTGATCTGCTTGCCTATGCGCATGATTCGTCGATAGGGGGTCAAACTTTGACTATTTGCGGCAGGCGGATCACTCGTACAGGGGCACGCCGCCGTCCGGCGAGGGAAAGCTGTCGTCCCCGGCGAAGGCCCACAGGTAGGCCTTGCTGAGGATCATGCCGTTCGCCTCTCCGGCAAAGCTGTGCCCGCAGTGGGGGACCCCGCGCCCGTGGACCGCGCTGGCGCTCCGGGCCATGGCAGGCAGGGTCATGGCGAGCATGGCGGCCGGGCCGTCATCCTCTCCATAGACCACGTACACCTCCCCCGTGTACCGCCTGAGGCCGTTCAGAAAGTACCATCCCATGGACCCCACACCCACGCTGTCGTACGTGGAGACCAGCAGGATCTTTTTCACCGCCGCAAAGAAGGGGGCCACGGTCACGACCACCGATCCCCCGGAAGAGAACCCGGCCAGGTACACCTCGGGGTCCTTCGCACCGCAGAGCGCCTCCGAGCGTTCGAGGCAGTGCTCCACCAGATAGGCCATGCCCTCGACGTAGATCCGGTTCCAGCTCGCCCCCCGATAGGAGTACGGCTCGTCCGGGTGGTCGAACTGGCCATCCGGCATGGGCGGGGTGAAGGTCACGAACGTGGCGATCTTCTGGCTCTGCAGGTATTCGGCGAGGCGCACATAGCGATTCCCGGCGCCCTCCATCACCTCACCCGTCCCGGGCGCCTGGATGATGAACCTGTCGGCCGTCGTGGGGAAGGCCATGAAAGGCACCTCGTAAGGCACAGTCTGCCCGCGATACCCAGTAGTCGTGAGCCGCAGCGTCCCCGTCTCCATCGCCGTCGTCACATCCCCGCCCCTTGAGGGTCAGGCTTGCAAATTCCTTGTTAGACGCCGAAGCCTACCGCAACTCCAGAACGACCCGACCGGGTGTGGTCGGATGTTCCACGCGCTCATGCGCCAGCGCGATGTCAGTCAGTGGAAATTGGTGCGCAATCTCGAATCCCGCCCACCCGGCCGCAAATGCTGCATTCAGGGCCTGCGCCGCGGCCGCCTTCGCCGCTGCGGGAAAATCGTCACTTCCGAGAAAGAACAGGCGCACATTCTTGAACACCAAAGGCCAGAACGGGACCGGTGGCTCAGGGTGGGACGTCGCGTACGTCGCGATCGAGCCGCCGTCCGCCAAGACCGCGACGTCCGATGCCACGTTATGGCCAAACGCCACTTCGACAACATGGTCGATGCCGGCGGGCGCGTAGGCGCGGATCTCCTCAACGAGGTCGGGACCAGTGACGAGCACCTCATTGGCCCCGGCTCGCCGAACCACCTCGGCATCCGTCGCGTTCCGTACCGTGGCAAGGACCCGTGCCCCTGCCCGATGTGCCAGCTGCACGGCACACTGCCCAACCGCCCCCGCGCCTCCCTGCACGAGCACGGTCTTGCCGGCGACCGGCCCCGCGACATGCACGGCACGGTGCCCCGTGATGCCGGGAATGCCGAGGCATGCCCCTTGCTCGAACGAGACTCCGGTCGAGAGCGGGACAGCCTGGACGGCCGGAATGACGACGTACTCGGCTGCCGTCCCGAACGGGCGGGAGCTCTGCGCGCCGAAGCACCACACCCGCTCGCCCACCCGCGACGCCGGGACGCCCTCGCCGACGCTGTCGATCGTGCCCGCCCCGTCGCTGTGTGGGATCACCCTCAAGTATGGCATCCCCACGACGAAGGCGTCCTGGCGCTTCTTCACGTCGCCGGGATTGATGCCGGAAGCGGCTACACGGATGCGTACCTCGCCCGGTCCAGGTTGAGGGTCTGGCATCTCCCCGACGACGAGCACATCGGCAGCAGGGCCCTGTTTTTCGTACCAAGCAGCTTCCATATCAAAACTCGGAGTGACGCGGGACAAGGCGGTCTAACTTTTGAGGATGCTGATCAGCACATCCCGGTCCTCACACTTCCAATGGACGCGCCGATTCTTCTCGGTTCTCAAGGACTTGTCAAGGTCGCCGTTGGAATTATCAGCGATCGGCAGTGTGATCAGGAGAAACAAGGACGGATTGGAAAAGCGAGGTGAGATCGCTTGGGCGGTTCGCAGTGATACGACAGCTCCTCAAGAGATGAGTCAAGAGCCGACGTGACCCCATCACTTCCGCGTTCATTGCATCATGGGCATTCGGCGCATCATACCGGGGCCGCGGCCGCCATGCATTCGCAGGACATGCTGTCCCGCCGCCTCCTCGCGGCGCTGGCGCGCCGAGAGAACGCCGGTATTCAGCGAGGCAACGTAAAACGATAGGGCCCAGAATTCCTCATCACTCAGCGCACCTTCGTACGATGGCATCGGGGTGCCGGCGAGACCCGTTACCATGGTTCGGTAGATCGCTTCTGGCGCTGAACCCCGCTTGAGGGGGCGCGTTAGGTCAGTTGCCTGGATCGGATACCCCCAGT
>JAPUFX010000198.1 GCA_027293415.1 Candidatus Methylomirabilota bacterium | reverse complement strand
AGGCGAGGCTCTGATCTTGAGTGCCCGGGATATGGATGAAAAAGAGAGGAGAAGCTATGCCAAAAAGTAAGAGAAAGCGGTTGCAGCGAGATTCTCTCCCAGAGAATTTCCGATCCCTCGAAGAGTTTTGGGAGTTCTGGGATACCCATAGTACGGCGGATTATGCCGATCAGATGCCAGCGGTCCGTGCCGCGGTCAAGATTCAGTCAAAAAAGGTTTACTGCCCGGTAGCTGGAGAGCTTGCCAGCGGACTTCGGCAGGAGGCACGTCGGCAAGGGATCACGACAGAAACCCTTGTCAACCTTTGGCTGAAAGAGAAGCTCACGCGCGTGTCGTGACGCATTGCCATTTGCTCACCTCGCCTGTTGCGCGCTCCCACCCCGCGACAAAGGCTTCAAATAGCAAATCGCAAGCCCGACCCCAAATCTCCCACACCTGCTCCAGTTTATTTGCGAGTTCCGGTTGAAGCCCGGAGAGGGCGCCAGTTAGGTGAATAGCCTCCCAGGCACGGCTAGAAAGAAGATGAACGGGTACTGGAACCTCTTGGTTCGCCTTTGCCGCTTCTATGTCTTTGGTGAGGATCTCACGACTGTGGCCGAGCAGGGCTAGATTAGAGACAATTTCGCTGCGTAATATTGAAACCGCCCGTACCCGTTCCCTGGCGAGCCGCCTCTTCTCTTTCCATAAATCCCACACGGCTGCCAGCAAGAAACCCAGCACAGCAGCGACGAGGGCGCCTATGATTCCGACTATGAGTCCAGACTTGAACTCAGGCGTCATATTGCTCGCCCTGCCGTAACTCCAACGCCAGTTCGCTTCACTTTACCGTTTACCGTGACCGTGTCAACCTGTTTTCCCTGGCCGCGGCCCGCGTCGGGCCGGGCGTTGGGCGTGCAAGATCAAGACCTGACCCTCTTCCCCTCTCCTAGGTGATAAGGCGGAGGGTGACGACGGGCATGGTAACCCAGGGCCGGTCTTGCGTGCGGCGTCGAGGAGCGAAGTTCAGCCAACCAGCGACTTGACCCCTTGGTCCATTCAGCCAACCAGCGACTTGACCCCTTGGTCCATTTGGGCGCATAACGGACGAAGCCCGTCGGAGGCGCAGCTTCGTGCACCGTCCGCTGCAGCGCTTTATTAAGGTGGCATTGTGCAGCGAAGAGGAGGGAAGTTCAGCCAACCAGCGACTTGACCCCTTGGTCCCATTCGATCCATTCGATAGTCGACCCCTCGACCATGCTCGGGGCAAGGAGTCCGTAGATAGTCGAGGGTTGAGAGTTGAGAGCTTTTGACATCACAGATTGTGAGTTCAAGTTTGAGGCGCCAATTCGGTAGCTCAAGCCCTCGCCCCCACTACCCGTGTCCTTGGCATGGATTATCCCCGGAGTTTTTCCAGGACGCTCGCGATGCTTGGCAGCAGCTTCGGAATCTCTTCGCTTGCAACAGTCCAGACAATGTCGTAGTTGATGCCGAAGTAGTCGTGAATCACCTTGTCCCTCATGCCGGCCATGTCCTTCCAGGGAATGGCCGGATGTTGCTTTTTGAGGGAAGACGAAAGTCGCTTTACGGCTTCGCCGATGACCTCTATGTTCCGGACGACAGCATCCTGCGTTCGCCTGTCCTCCATGAACCGCTCGTAGGACAGTCCGCCCGTATAGGAGATGATCCTTTGCATTGCCTCCAGAATATCGCTGAAATAATCCGGATCTCGCCGTTTACTCGACATAGACGAGGTCCTTTTCGATGTGTTCAGCGACGTGTCGCCTTCGTGGGTCTTGTTTGCTACGACGAAAGGTCTCAAAAGTCGCGAGGTCAACTTTTCTCCCAAGTATTCTCTCCAAGTACTCTGCCAGTTCCACGAACTCAAACCCGAGCGGCCTGGACAGTTCAACCAGCAAATCCACATCACTTTTCGCCCTCTGGGCATCGCGGGAGAAGGAGCCATAAAGGGCGATCCGCCGCACCCCATATTTTTCGTACAGATCAGGCAGTCGTTTCCTCAACATCTGAAGCACCCGGTCTTTTTTTGTCTTCTTGTTCATGGTGTCACCACCAAGTCTACGGTTTGTTCGGTGAATGTCTGGATCCGTCATTCCTGTCTGCGGTCTTCCGGAGAACCCGGCATCTGCCGGTCAGGCGGCACAGTACAGCTCCCTGCCCTCTTTGAGCGCCGAGCAAATCACGAGCGACGGTTCGTCCGCAAATCGTCGGACATCTGATTCCGTGACCACGACAACGTCCTTCGCGACACCCAGGCCCGACAGCGCCCGGTAAATCCGCCGGGCCGTCTCCCTCCGATGTACCCCATCCGGCATGACGACGAGAACATCCAGGTCGCTGTGCGGCCCCATCTGGCCCCTCGCGGCCGATCCGAACAGGACGATCCGTCGAGGGTGAACGGCCTGAACGATCCGCTGCACCAGATCGTCGAAGATTTCTTGGTTAAGCACCGGTGACATGGTCATCGTTGTTCTCCATACGGCGCCGTGTCTGGATTATGCTCAGGCTTGAATACGTGAATCAAACAGAGAGCACCGGGGGGCCTGGCATGCCCATCCGGGACTCTTATGTCTCACAATGCTGCTGTCGCACCCCGGACTTCCCAATGGCGTCACCGTAGCCAATAATCTACCTCTTGTCGAAAGGATCGTCAAAAAATACGCAGACTTAGCCCATTCGACAAGCTCAGGGCAAGCCATTCGGCGATCCCTCGACGGGCTCGGGACAAGGGCTCAGGGCAAGCCCTTTCGATGGAGCCTGTCCCGAGCTTAGTCGAGGGGCTCAGGGCAAGCCCTTCGATAAACTCAGGGCAAGCCCATTCGACGGAGCTCAGGGCTAGAAGCAAAAAGCACCGGGGAGCGTTGCAAGCTCTCCCGGTGCTCCCAATTTGGCGGGTCGTATCAACAGCTCGTCGCTCAGAGCTCGTGGCTCGTAGCCGGAATCTTCGCAATACTTTAGGGGGTTTCCGCCCTGGTGTCAACTAATTAGCGGATAGTTGAGAGTCGAGAGAGAGCCTACAGACAGTTCAGGGTTCATGGTTTATGGTTCAGAGCTGAGAGCGGAGAGTGGCGCCGATATCTCATCGCCCAAACAGATCCCCCGCCAGATTTTCGCGCGTCATCTCCAAGTAAGAGGCTACGTCACCGAGAATGGAACTTAAGGTTCCAACCTTTAGATGCTTATGTCGGGGAATGGTGATGTAATGTTCCGTTCCTTTGGCTGTTGAGGTGAGGCGCAGGTGACTCCCCGTCTGTCTTGTGATCTCATAGCCATAGCGGCGAAGGGCTGAGGCCAGCTCTATCCCGGAAAGGTCTCGCGGGAGCTTCAAACTGGGATAACCTCATCCTTGACCAGATGAAGCCGGATGAGGCGAGGTCTATCGACTTCATTGAAGTGGCAGCAGACGGCGTCGCGCACCATCTCCTTCAATTCATCCATGGTATCCGCCTGGGTGAAGATGGAGTGGCCTAAGGCCCTGGCCCCGTACCCGCCCTCCGGCGACTCCTCTACGGAGAAAATGATCTCTGTTTCTCCCATCCTGAACCCCTGCACGAATTATACGGATTCGGCCTTAGTTATTCAAAACAAAAAGCACCGGGGAGCCGTGCAAGCTCTCCCAGTGCTCCCAATTTGGCGGGCCGTATCAACAGCTCGTCGCTCAGAGCTCGTGGCTCGTAGCCGGAATCTTGGCAATACGTTAGGGGGTTTCCGCCCTGGTGTCAACTTAATTAGCGGATAGTTGAGAGTTGAGGGCATGTTACTACATTTCGAATTTCGAAATTCGAATTTCGAAAACGGAGAGCGGGTTGAGAGTGCAGAGTTGAGAGTCTACAGCAGAGCGTTCAGAGTGGAGAGATCAGGATGATCGCGGGAAAGGGTCAAATCTGCTCTTGACTCATCTTTGTGTCTCCTCACCCTTCTTATCAACCACCGGGGTGGAATCTTGACACGAGAGATAAGGATCCTTTTGAGGGGGGTTAGGGGTCAAGTCGCTTGTTGTCCATACAGTGCCCCATGGAGGATCTCAAGATATGTTCTTGGGGTTTTCCCCTCAAGAACCGTAACATCTCACTTGCCGTCGGATGCAACTTTCGGAACTCTGGGTTCGGCATGAATTGATCGAGCCTTGAGAAGGCTTTGTGCTTTGTGGTCGTGCTTTGCGGGCAGACATTGCTGATCTTATTTGTGCTTACGCTGACAGCCGACTGCTAACGCCTCCTCGTGCCGGCGTGCGGCTGCCGCGACATGGATACCTCTAGTTGAGGGAGGAGGGTCCAGTCAAACTGGTGGCAGCGACCGGGGCCTAATCGCGCTACACGTTGACGGCATTTCTCAATTTGCTCGAGGAACTTTTTGAGATCCACACCACAGTATCGGGGAGCATGGGGCTCAACTTTGGCCAACCCGTTCCGGAACATGCTCATGGCGCCGCGGTAATTGTTCCGCTGGATCTGATAAAACGCGACGCCAAGTTGTATAAGTCCCTGTAGGAAGGGACGCTCGGGGCCCCGCCATTCCATCCATACTTCCTCCAAAAGCTCATGGAACTCGAAGAAGAAGTGATGTTGCCACAAGAGCGCTGCTTGCTGGAGAACACCGGGAAGGCCCTCAGGATAGGACCGGCGGTGCATCTCCTTCAGAAATCTCCAATAGGCAGATGCCTTTTCGCAGATGACGGAAAGCTCCTTCCGGTATTCCGGGACAATCGTGACTTCACGTACCTCATCTGAACGGAGGAGGCTCGAGTCGGCGACCAGCTTTCGCCCCCAGGTTTCACCCGGTGCGCGACACCAACGGGTCTGTTGCTGATGGCGCCGGACGAAATGCGCCCATCGGGAAAAGGCAACGGTCGGAGGATCACACCCTTGTACCAGCTGGCAGTACGCCTGAAGCCAGAAGAGCAGGATCGACCGTTCCGGGTGCTGGATCGCCTCCATCAAGAGATCCGCCACCTTATCCCGGAGTTCTGATCGCATCAACCCAGCTCCAAAAGCTCCAGGAGCCGGTCCATTCTGATCGAATTCTCCATGAGGGAGAGATCTAAAGTCGGGCCTGGGAGATGGGGGATACAACCGAGGAGGGGAGTGGTGAGCCGCTTGGCGAGCGCCTGGAGGTTTGCTTCCTCCGAAGGACTCGGCGGACCCGTTGGACTATTCAGAACAACTCCGAGGATGGAAAGCTTCAGGTGTCCGGCCCAGCGCGACGTGAGTAATGTGTGATTGATGGTCCCGAGGGAGGCCCGCGCCACCAGGAGTGTTGGGATCTGCAGCTTTTGGATGAGGTGGGTGTAATCGTCCGTATCGGTGAGCGGGACAAGCAGGCCCCCCGCCCCCTCGACCAGGGTTAGTTGGTGGTGCCTGGCCAGACGATGGAACCGATCAACGATCCAGTCAAGGTCGATGGCGATCCCTGCCGCGTCCGCCGCAACCGATGGTGCGGCTGGCATCTCTAGAGGATACGGACAAATCTCGTCCAGTGGATCAACGCTTTCTGCCTTATCCCTGAGATAAAGCGCATCCTGAGGGTGAAGCTGCCCATCCCGCCTGATGCAGCCGGTCTCGGCCGGCTTCATCACGCCCACATCAATCCCACGGGCTCGAAGCAGGGTTGCCAAGGCCCCTGCGACGAAGGTCTTTCCTACGCCCGTGTCTGTGCCGGTGATGAAAAGGCCCTTGGCCATGATCCCGTTCCGTAGCAGTCAGCCGTCAGCGGTCAGCATATGGCACGAACTCTTCTTTTTGCTCTTCAATCTTTCGCTTGGCCGAAAATGGCCTCTCGATAGGCGGCCCGCAAGGCACCCGCCCACTCAAAGGTGGTGCGCCCTGTGAAAAGGCCGGCAATCTCCTTGACCGGCAGAACCTCCACGACCGCATTAGAGAGCAATACCTCCTCTGCCTTCTCAAGATCCGCGGTCGTGACGGGCCGTTCCTCTAACGCCAGACCGCTGTGCTGGGCACTTCCCAGGAGGTGCTGGCGCACGATCCCTGGCAGAAGACCCGCGGACACCGGGGGTGTAATCAGGCAGTGCCCCCGGACCAGGAAGAGATTTGCGGTCGTCGTCTCGGTGGCCTCGCCGCGCTCATTGAAAAACAAGGCATCGTAAAACCCCTGGCGTCCCGCCCACCGGCGAGCATAACTGTTCTCAAAATAATTGGTCGTCTTGAAGACCAGCAGGGGAGAGGTGGAGAAGCGCGAGAAGGGAGCAGATACGAGGCGCACGCCTCCCTGATAGCTAGGGTCCGTCAGCTTCACGGGAGAGGACTGGGTGACAAACTTGGTTTCTTCAGGGCCCTCCGCTCCCCAGACCTCCAAGGTGATCCGGAGCCGAGCGTCAGCCTCATTCGGAATCCCCTTGAGTTCCCCATCGACAGCCTCTGCAAAGTCCGTCGATGAAAAAGGAAACCCAAAAAATTCTGCCCCGAGTGCCATCCGTCGACAGTGGGCCTCAAGGAGAGGGACCTTGCGGCCTGCATACACCCGGAGCGTCTCAAAGAGTCCCTCGCCGTACAGCAACGTACGATTAATCCGCCCCAGTTGGTTCATGGTAGCATGAAGTCCAAGGTCCAACGTTCCCAAAAATTCGAATTTCGAAATTCGAACTTCGAAATTGCGTCGTCATCGGCTTTCATGGCCCTCGGTCACCGTCTTAATGGCGAGATACACCGCATCGAGGAGCAAGTTGATTTCATCCTCGGTGACGGATAGCGGAGGCATCAAGACGATGACGTCCCCAAGGGGGCGGATAATAACGCCATGCCCCCTGGCCTCCCTAATCACCTGGTGCCCCATTCTCTTCGCGACGGCGTACAGCCGATGCGACGTCACGTCGTCGAACAGCTCAATCCCAACCATGAATCCCACCTGGCGAATCTCTCCCACATGCCGCAAGGACCGGAGTTTTCTTAACCCCGCTTCCAGAAATGCAATCTTGGGCTGGAGCCGCTCAAGGACCCGTTCCTTCTCGAAGATCTCCAGGCTGGCCAGGGCGGCAGCGCAGCCTAAGGGATTTCCCGTGTACGTATGGCCGTGGAAGAAGGTTCTCGTTTGGTCCACCGGACCCAAAAACGCGTCAAAGATCTCCGGCGTGGTGAGCGTGGCAGCCAAGGGGAGGTACCCACCAGTCAGCCCCTTGGCGACAGCGAGCAGGTCTGGCAAGACTTCCTCATGCTCACAGGCAAACATCTTTCCGGTCCGACCGAATCCGGTGGCCACTTCATCGGCGATGAAGAGAACTTCGTTGGCCCGACACAGTTCCCAGACCCCTCGCATAAAGCCCGAAGGATAAGGCAGGATCCCTGCTGCCCCCTGGATCAATGGTTCCATGATGAGGCCCGCCACCTCGTGATGGTGGATCTTAATCATCCGCTGCACCTCTTCCAGGGCTGCCTCCTTTTCTGCCAAGACGTAAGGGGTAGGCAAGGGGGTGGCTTCAAAAAGCAGGGGCTTATACAGGGAGTAAAAGAGATCGATGCCCCCCACACTCACGGCACCCAGGGTATCCCCATGATAGGCTCCCGTGAAGTACAGGAACTTGGTCTTTTGACGAAACCGGTCAGAACTCTTCTGTTGCCAGTACTGAAATGCCATCTTCAGGGCGATCTCCACGGCGGTCGCCCCATCGTCCGAGTAGAAGACTTTGGCGAGGCCGGAAGGAGCGATCTGCACCAGCCGCTCCGCCAGCAGAATGGCTGCCGGGTGAGAGAGACCCAAGAGCGTCGAATGGGCAATCCGTTGCAGCTGCGCGATGATGGCCCCATCGATCTCTCGCCGGCCATGGCCATGAACATTGCACCAGAGCGAAGAGACGCCGTCGAGGTACCGGTTCCCATCGATGTCGATGAGGAAGTTGCCCTCCCCCCGCTCGATGATCAGGGGCTCATCCGCAAACCACTCCTGCATCTGTGTAAAGGGGTGCCAGAGATATTGGTGATCCTTTTTCTGCAAGCCCTTTTTCGAGATCACGGACAACTCCTGCAAGGGGAACGCAGAAATTTCTTGAAGGTACTGGTACAATAGCGGGGACACCCGTCAGCGTCAAGGGAGGTCACCAAGAGGCATCCTGAGTCTTCTGCGAACCGCCGATGGCTCCCTATAAGGGGAGGAAAATGGCTCCAGAGGAAGGGAAAAACGGGGGCGACGATGATAAAAATCATCAAGTCCGAGGAACGACATCACACAGATAGGGGATGGTTGTCGACCTATTGGCATTTCTCCTTCTCGGATTACTACGACGCCGCCAACATGAATTGGAGTGTGCTCTGCGTCTTTAACGATGACGTGGTCCGACCCGGCCAGGGATTCGGGGCCCATACGCACCGTGACATGGAGATTGTCACCTACGTCATCGCAGGGGAGCTAGAACACCGGGACAATCAGGGAAGCATTGGAATTGTCCATCCTGGCGAGGTGCAGGTGATGTCGGCAGGCACGGGGATCGCCCATTCCGAGTACAATCACTCTAATGAGCACCCGGTCCACTTCATTCAACTCTGGATCATTCCCCGAACGAAGGGATTAGATCCCCGGTGGGAACAGCGCAAATCCACACTGGAGGACCGAAGTGGGAGGCTTCTGCCCGTCGTTTCTGCCGGCGACATCCCGGGGACGCTCACCATAGACCAAAATGCCACAATCTACGTATCCCACCTGAGGGATGGGCAAGGAGTGACCCATAAGAGCAGGTTACGACGCAAGGCCTATCTCTTTGTCATCGCTGGCAGTCTCGTCATTAACGGAATTGCGACTGCCGCAGGCGACCAGGCACGGATCGCTGACGAGCCGGAACTCTCGGTCCGAGCGAAGGGGGAGGTAGAGCTGATTCTTTTGGATCTGCCGTAAGGACCGCCCGGGTACCAACTAGTGCCCCTCCAACTAAATCTCCCTAAGCACCCCAGGGTTCCGCCAGCCCGGATTATTCACATAGAAGTGAATAATCTGCCCTCCGGGCTTCGACTCCGCCCCGCATTTGCGGGGCGTCGCTCAGGGCTAGCCTTGAGTCCCGCCGCAGCGGCGGGACTCATTATTCACGAAGACACCCCGTTCGTGAATAATGCGGGCCAGGGGCACTGAGGGGTTGTAGGGGAGAGGTCCCCCTACGCCTGGGGGGTGCTCAGCGAGGCTAAAGGCGAGCGCCGAATCCC
>JAPUFX010000197.1 GCA_027293415.1 Candidatus Methylomirabilota bacterium | reverse complement strand
ACATGACGGTTCCCACCGGCCGGCGGATCACCCGGGCGATTTCTGCATAGCTCAGTCCCTCCAGTTCCCGGAGCAGGATCACCGTCCTGAGATCCGTGGGAAGGGCCTTGACGGCCTCTTCAATGTTCTGTCTCAGCTCCTGTCGGTCCAAATTCTCTGCCGGGTTGTGCCCGGTGTCCACCATCTGGAACGCTGCCTGGTCCTCAGGCACTTCCGGTCTTCGTCGCCGGAGAGCATCCGTGGCCAGATTCACCAGGATCCGGTAGAGCCATGTGCGAAACTGAGCCGTACCACGAAACTCGGCGAGGCGAAAGTACGCGCGGGTAAAGGCCTCCTGGGCCACATCTTGCGCATCCTCTCTGCGCCCCAGCAGGCGATACGCAATCGCATAGGCCCTGGCCTGGTGTCGCTTGACCAGCTCTTCGAAGGCGGCCACATCCCCCGAGCGGGAGCGCTCCACCAGCTGGTGGTCCTCCATGAGGCCGACTCCCAATTCTTGGACGGGAAAGCACGAACATTTATTTCCTTTCCAGCATACCTCACAGAGGGGTTGGCGGCAACAAGGGGAGCCTATTACCCCCTTGGCGAAATTGGAATGCCTGCCCGCGCGGGAAAGGGGCACGCGTGATGAATAGGGCAGGCCGAACACTTGGGCTTCCGCGCGACGCAGATGGCCCGACCGTGCGCCTGGAGAAGGTGACAGAAACGGACCTTTACCTTGTCGGGGACCACCGAATTCAGGTCAACCTCAATTTTGTCCGGATCGTTCTGGGCTGTAAATCCAAGGCGCTGCGCGAGCCGAGCCACGTGGGTATCCACGCCGATAGCCGGTTGGTCAAAGGCGTTGCCCCTCAGGATATTGGCAGTCTTTCGCCCCACGCCTGGTAGCGATACAAGATCCTCGAGTCCTTGTGGGACCTTGCCGCCGAACCGGTCGCAGAGCATTTGACAACACGCCCGGATGGCCTTGGCCTTGTTCCGGTAAAACCCGGTAGGGCGGATCTCCGCCTCTAGGGTGGCGAGATCGGCACCAACCCAGTCATGAGCCGCCCGGTACTTCTTGAAAAGCGGTGCGGTAACTTGGTTGACCCGCTCGTCAGTGCACTGGGCCGCCAGGATCAAGGCGATGAGAAGCTCAAGGGGGGTCCTGAAGCTCAGGGCCAGAGCGACATTAGGGTAAGTTCGATCCAGAATCTGGATAACCTTTTGGACCCGCCGCGTCCTCTCTTCGGGAGTCTCCCCGCGGGAGGATTTGCGCAGCTGCTGACTCATTTACCTGTTCCTTCCCACCCCCGAATCTCAGACTGTAGCTTCGGTTCCGTGCCCGGGTTACAGTTATTCCTCCCCCTCCTTGAGGATCTTTTTCAGGGCATCGCCCCCAGCCTGGGGGGCCTCACCTTTCAGGTAAATCATCACTCCACCCTTGACCGGACGGAGCTCGATGATCCCCTTGGTGGTCATCTCTTGCGTGACTGGCCTCGGATCCTCCCCGAAATACTGCCGGAACGCCTCGTTAAATCCCGAGAAGACGGTATGGATCCCCCGGTATTTCCCCCTGAGCTTCTTGATCGCCTGTACGACAAACTCCTCCTTCCCTAATTTCTCTTCTTGCTCCATTGTCCCCTCCTGGCGAGACGCCCCTCCCCCTTCTTACTCTTGCAGTCTCCTTTCGCAATCCCCCGCCCTACCGTAGCCGTCGGGCTAGTCGTATCAAGTGGACTCGGGACCGGACTCCATCGGAACCTCATCTTGTCCTGCATACTTGCCATAAAACCGGATCCCGTGGTCCTTGACCAGTGCGCTGAACTTGTCGAAGGTTTGAGTCGCCATCCGTGTGCCTACCTCGTCTTACCTGCCGGGCCTATACATCTGGAACATTTCACCTCACTGCGTTACCGCTTTTTCCTGCCCGCTCTGGCTTTTGGCTTTTTTGCCTTTGCACCCGCCTTTCGCTCTCGTGGCTGCGTGCGAGTGACCGCCTGCAGATTATGTATGAGTTAGTCAAGTTTGTGATGAAGCTCATCCAGATCCTTGCGGCTCGGCGGGAGGTAGCCCTGGAGACCCGCTTTCAGCGTCTCCTCGCACTGGCGGTACTTCTCCTCCATCCGCTTTTGAAATGCCTCGGTCTGGTGGGTCCACATGTCCAGGAGTTGCTTCCCTTCTTCCTTGGGGACAGCGCCGCGCTCGACCAACTCATCCACCATCCGCCAGGTCTGCTGTTGAAACTTCACCGCCGCCTCGACCGAGGCATTCACGGACTCGCGCATCATTTTCGTGAGCTGCTCTGTCCACTCTGCCATCGTCACCCCTCCATGCCATCCAGCCAAAGCCCCCCGACGCTCTTCGGAAATTACGGAATCACCGCAGAAACGCCCTCCCACTCCTCACATGAGGTGTACCACTCAGAGGGAGATTAGCTGCCTCAGGGGCCCACGGCGGACAGGTCAGGCACGCAGGATTCGCGCGGCGCGCCTGACGTCACGCGGCTTGACCCAGAAGATGCCGCCATAACGACCCGCCCCAGCCGACACGCAATCGACGGCGGTCACGTTGATTTTGGCCGCAGCCAGTTTTCCCAAGAAATTTGCACAGGCGCCAACACGGTCCTTGCCCTGGACGAGAAAGCCAATCTTCCTTTGGCTGACTTTCCACTTCGCCTTTCGGGCCACTTTGAGGAAGGCCGCAGGATTCGCAGGGACAAAGTCAAGCTGCGCCCGCCGACCCGGCTGCGGAAACCCAGAGAAGGCGAGAAGGTTGATCTCGGCCTTCTTGAGCGCATCCAAAACCTTGGCCCCCTCCCCGGGCTTATTTGCAACATTCATGACGAAGTATGGTACACGCCGGATTCTGTCCGCCATCTTCCCCTCCTTCGATCCGTCCTCGGATCGCCCCCTGCCCCTAGGAGGACAGGTTTTCGGTTATGAAACCGCGCCGCTCAAGCTGCTGATCCTCTCCCCGGTCGTCCCCCCAAACGCCAGGGTTCTCTTTGGTTAGCCATCAGCCCTTCGTCGTGGCCGCATCGCAGAAAGTCCACCGGTCTTCTGTCAAATCTTCCGTACAAAAAGGGCTCAGGGATTACAAGAAGTTAGCAGACTTCGGGGTGCAGAATCCAGTAAAATTGCGCGACCCAGCTTCACTCTCTCCCAGCACACCTGCCGCGGCACCTGATCGGCACAATCGCGCGGTGAACGGGAAAGTCAGAAAGGTGCCCCTGCCCGGAGGGAAATGGAGGTGGGAATCGGTCAGTTGCGACTCAGCAGCAGGTCCCGAAAAATGTCCTCTTCGTCCAAGTCATACCACCAGGCGAGCTGCCGCAGGACGGTGGTCTCGGGCCAGAAGTAGCCCCGTTCGATGAGATCAGAGATGAACGCGTGCCCCATATTCACTGCTCCTGCCTAGCTGGTATATCTGCAAAGCTAGTGCCATATCGCCGCCCCTCGGGGACCCGGCGAGCAGGGATGAGGAATGAAACGCCTGCCCCTTGACACCTTTTGCACGGCAAGGGATACTCTACTTGCCGCGGGAGATATAGACAGAGATGGAACCGAGACAGGCACAATAGCTCACCTCCGGAACCATCGTCGGAGCACGAGGAAACCAAACGCCTTCTCGGGTAAAATAGCTCGAGAAGGCGTTTGGTTTTCTCACACCTCACCCAAGAACGGAGTGAGAGACGTCCCGCGCCGGACCACTGGGACGTTTGCCCTGACGCCACTCTGAGTTACCATTGAGAGAAGTGGGACTAAAGATGAAAAAAGGAGGCGGAAGCGGCCACCCCATACGTGAGCAACTCCCGGAACAATCAAGGCAAGCAGCACGGCTGGTGCCGACCTGTCGCGCACGTTGGGCGTGGTCGGGTTGCTTCTGACGCTGCTAGTCCGGCAGGCACATTGAACACTGAAAGAGAGGGAATCAAAAACGAAGGCAGAATAGGATGACATTCAGCGAAGGAGTTTTTCTGTGAGTCGGGTACAGGTGCTACCCACAGATGAACACAATACGACACTGGTTTCCAATGTCCATCCTCCGGACTGGAAGAACCCCGAACCGGCCCCCCGATACAACCTGGTCGTGATCGGAGCAGGCACTACCGGCCTGGTGACCGCGGCAGGTGCAGCAGGTCTTGGGGCGAAAGTCGCTTTGATTGAAAAACACCTCCTGGGGGGCGACTGCCTTAATGTGGGATGCGTCCCCTCGAAATGTGTCATCCGCTCTTCGCGAGTGATCGAAGAGATCCGCATGGCCTCTGAACTCGGAGTGCGCGTGCCAGAGGGGACCAAGGCGGACTTCCCCGCGGTTATGGAACGGATGCGCCGCCTCCGAGCCCGTATCAGCCATCACGACTCGGCCCGCCGATTTCAGGAGTTGGGTGTGGACGTGTTTCTCGGAAATGGCCATTTCACGGGCCGGGATACGATCGAGGTGGACGGAAAGACGCTCCGCTTCAGGAAGGCTGTCATTGCGACCGGCGCCCGCCCCGCCGCCCCGCCCATTCCGGGCCTCGCCATGGCCCGCTACCTGACGAACGAGACCGTCTTCTCCCTGACCGAACTTCCCAGGAGTCTGGCCGTGGTCGGCGCCGGCCCAATCGGTGCCGAGATGTCTCAAGCCTTCCGCCGCCTCGGGTCAGAGGTCTATATTCTCGAAGCCCAATCCCAAATCTTGACCCGCGAAGACCGGGACGCGGCCGAGATCATCCAGAAAGCGTTTATACGCGACGGGATAAACCTCGTCCTGGGGTGCAAGATCCTCAAGGTGGAAACGCGGGGTGCGAAAAAGATTATCCAGTTTGAAGGGAACGGAGCCTGTGCCGATCTTCCGGTCGATGAGATCCTCATCGGGACCGGACGCGCACCCAACGTCGAGGGATTGAACCTGGAGGCGGCAGGGGTCGAGTACACCAAACACGGGGTGTCGGTCAACGACTACTTGCAGACCACCAATCGCCGCATCTATGCCGCCGGCGACATCTGCCTGCGATACAAATTCACGCACACCGCGGATGCGACGGCCCGCTTCGTCATCCAGAATGCGCTCTTCGCTGGATGGAAAAAGCAGAGTTCCCTGACCATTCCCTGGTGTACCTACACCGACCCCGAGATCGCCCATGTCGGGATGTATGAACGAGACGCCGAAGAAAGAGGGATCCCCATCGAAACGTTCATCAGACACCTCAGGGATGTCGACCGCGCCATTGCCGATGGCGACGAAGAAGGGTTTGTCAAGGTCCATGTCAAAAGGGGGACCGACCGAATCCTAGGTGCGACCATCGTCGCCCGCCACGCCGGAGAAATGATTAGTGAAATCACCCTGGCCATGATTGGAAATGTCGGCCTGAAAAAGATCGGGACTGTCATCCATCCTTACCCTACACAGGCCGAAGCCATTAGACAGGTCGCAGACGCGTATAACCGTACCCGCCTGACGCCACGGATGAAGGAGTTATTCAACCGTTGGTTCGCATGGACCCGATAATCCCCGCGCGCCCGAGCAACATATATATAAAAGAAGCCCTACCATGGGCTTTCTCGGTCGCTTCCGTCCCGGGTGGCCGTTCAGCACAAGTTTAGTTCCACATCTGCTCTTCCCTGATACCGGTATAGGGGATTTGCCTAGGTAAAGCATCGGACTTTCCCCGATAGAAAAAACAGGGCCGCCACTGATTGACAGTCGAAGGCGTTCCTGATTAAAGTCACCACTACAGCTGGAAACACGCGGGTTTATATGATAGTTCGTATTCGAGAGTAGGCAAAAGGAGGCGCATCATGAAAGCCGTCGCTGTCTTCCCCGACAAGGCGGGAAGCATCCATCTGGCAGAACTACCGAAACCCTCGGTCCAGGATATCCCCAACGGGCGAGGGGTCCTTGTGAAAGTGTTGCGGGTCGGTGTGGATGGCACGGACAAGGAAATCAACGCCGCAGAATACGGCCAGGCCCCGCCGGGCTCTGACTTCTTGATCATCGGCCATGAAAGCTTCGGTCAGGTAGAGGCCGTGGGGACCAGGGTCACCGAATTGAGACCCGGCGATTACGTCGCGGCCACCGTGCGCCGGCCGGGCTCGAGTATCTATGATCAGATTGGGACCTACGACATGACCACCGATGACACGTATTTCGAGCGCGGCATCAACTTGCGCCACGGCTTTCTTACCGAATACTACGTGGACGAGCCGGAATACATCATCCGGGTACCAGAGGGATTGAAACAGGTCGGCGTGCTGATGGAGCCGACCAGCGTGGTTGAGAAAGGCATCGCGCAGGCGTACGAGATCCAACGGCGACTCCGCGTCTGGCAGCCCCGCCGGGCGGCCGTGTTGGGGGCGAGCACGCTTGGCCTGCTGGCCACCATGGTCCTGCGGCTGCGCGGGCTTGAGGTGGTGGTGATGGCTCGCACGCGCCCTCCGTTCGTGAATGCACAATTGGTGGAGGAAATCGGAGCCAGATATGTGAGCACACAGGATCTCACTCTCAACAAAGCGTCCGAGCAGTTGGGCCCCTTCGATCTTATTCTCGAAGGGACCGGCTTTTCACCCCTCGTATTTGAAGCCATGGACGTGCTGGCGAAAAATGGGGTGCTGGTGTTGGTCAGCGTCACCGGTGGCGACCGCAAGGTCGAGGTCCCGGCCGACAAGATTAACTTGGGATTTGTACTCGGCAACAAGGTCGCCGTCGGGAGCGTGAACGCCAACCGTGAATATTTCGAGATGGGGGCCAAAGACCTCTCACAAGCAGAATTGCAGTACCCCGGATGGCTCTCAAAGCTGCTCACGCATCCGGTCGACGGCCTCGCGAACTACGAGAAAATGATTAAACTTCTGACCGAAGAGAAGGGCGCCATCAAAGTCTTTGTCAACGTCGCCAAGGAGTAGCGTTATGGCATATCAACCGATTGAAAACTACGGGATCATCGGAGATTTGCACACCCTGGCCTTGGTGGGGATGAATGGGTCCATCGACTGGCTCTGTTATCCCCACTTCGACTCCCCCAGCGTTTTTGCCGCCATTCTTGATGACAAGAAGGGCGGACACTTCAAGATCGCCCCCACTGTCGAAAGAGTTACCCACAAGCAGTTTTACTGGCCCGACACCAATGTACTGATCACACGCTTCCTCTCATCCGATGGCGTCGGCGAGATCACCGACTATATGCCAATCGGCGGGAGTGTCAAAGGGATTGGCCAACACCAGCTCATCCGACGGGTCAGCGTGCTTCGCGGAGCGATGGCCTTCCGAATGGAATGTTATCCGGCGTTCAACTACGCCCGGGATAAACATCAGATGAAAGTCACCCCGGACGGGGCGTGCTTTTATTCCCCACAGCTCAGCCTGGGACTCGCCACCCGTGTCCCCTTGAAGCAGGACGACAAGGGGGTCAGCGCCGAGTTTAGGCTCGAGGAAGGCCAGACGGCGACCTTCTTGCTTCAAGACATTCCCCAAGGAAGCGGTTGCGGCATCTCGCTTTCTGAGCAGGAATCGATGGAAAGCTTCAAGCAGACAGTCGAGTACTGGCGCCGCTGGATCTCGAAATGCACGTACACGGGTCGCTGGCGTGAGGTCATCCACCGGTCGGCGATGGCGCTGAAGCTCCTGACGTTTGCGCCCACGGGAGCGATTGTCGCAGCCCCGACGTGCAGTCTTCCCGAGGGCGTGGGTGGCGAGCGGAATTGGGACTATCGGTTTACCTGGATCCGAGATGCGGCGTTCACGCTCTACGGTCTGATGCGCATCGGATTTACGGAAGAGGCCGCCCAGTTCATGCGTTGGATCGAGGCCCGCTGCCGTGAGTTGAACCCGGACGGGTCGCTGCAGATTATGTACGGGATCGACGGACGCCACACCCTGACCGAGGAAACCCTGGACCATCTGGACGGCTACAGGGGCTCTCGCCCGGTCCGAGTCGGCAACGGGGCGTACAACCAGCTTCAGTTGGACATCTACGGCGAGCTGATGGACTCGGTGTACCTGTTCAACAAATACGGAAGCCCCATCTCGTATGATCTTTGGATCCATCTGAGACAGCTTATCAACTGGGTGTGCGATAACTGGCAGCGGAAAGACGAAGGGGTCTGGGAAGTCCGGGGCGGACAACAACATTTCGTCTACTCAAAACTCATGTGCTGGGTCGCCGTGGATCGCGGCTTGCGCCTCGCTGATAAGCGGTCGTTCCCCGCGGACCGCGACCGCTGGCTCATGGTCCGCGACCAAATCTACGAAGAGATCATGACCAAAGGGTGGAATCCCAAACGCCAGGCGTTTGTGCAACACTATGGGAGTGATTCCCTGGATGCCGCCAACCTGATGATGCCGCTGGTGTTCTTTCTCTCTCCGACCGACCCGAGAATGCTCAGTACCCTGAACGCCACAAACGCTGCTCTAGAGAAGGGCGGCTTGGTCTCTAACAGCTTGGTCTACCGGTACAACGTAGAAGAGACTGCCGACGGGCTCCGGGGGGAAGAGGGGACGTTTAACATCTGTACCTTCTGGCTCGTCGAGGCCCTGACACGGGCGGGGCGGGACAATCGCGCTAAGCTGGAGGAAGCGCGACTGATGTTCGAGCAGATGCTCGGGTACGCCAACCACCTGGGACTC
>JAPUFX010000196.1 GCA_027293415.1 Candidatus Methylomirabilota bacterium | reverse complement strand
TGGATTCCACAAAACCCGGAGGGTCGATCAAGATACGGGTTGAGACCATTCACTAGTGCCGCACCAACTATTTCCCGCTAACAATCCCCCCTTGGTGCGTCACTTCCGCTAGGGGGGCAGGCCCCCCTTCGGCGCTCGACTGTAGCCTCGCTGAGCACCCCCCAAGCGGAGGGGAGTCTCTCCCCAACAACCCCTCAGTGCCCCTCGCGGAAGCTTGCTGTGCTTAGGGAGATTTAGTTGGAGGGACACTAGTACATCCAGTAGTTCTATCTCGGCATCATCGAGGGAAAGCTCAAAAGGCTTCCGAGCCGGTGTCCGCTCCTGAACTGAATTCCTTCACACCTGTCGGCATCTGATGATCAGCGTCGCGCTGGATTGCCCATTCCACGACACGCGCCGCTTACCCTTCAGAATCCCCATTGGCTATCGCTTCGAGAAAGCCAATGTATTCGCCGATCAGTTGCTGCGAAGTTTCAGACACATCGACCAACGCTAAGCCCGTCCGATAGACATAGTGTCGTTCCCCGACGGACGAGTTCTCATACTGGTAAAGCGCCGATCGGACAACCCGACACTTCACACTGACCCTCGCCCCGCACAACGAGAGAGTCAGGATAAAGACGGTGCTTGGAGGAAAGATGTTTGAGTGTTCGATAAGGACCCCGCCCATGCTGATGTCGACGACGGACACCTTGGTGGCGTCCCCAATCCATCCCGATAGCCATCCCGACCCCCGCCATCGCGAAAGGCGCCGCCTGTCGGATTTCGCCTGTTCCATCGGTCCCATCCCGCCGCTCTCGATTTTCCGGTTTTCCATGAAGTTGAGGCTCCCTCCCGTGCGATGGGTTACCGAACAATACATCTGAGCTGCCGTCGCGCTGACGTTTCATGCGGTCTGTTCGTCCGAAGACCTTACTCTACCTTGATTTCGATCATCTTCCCCCTCGCCTCCTTGGTCTTGGGCAGGTGGACTTCCAAAACACCGTCCTGGAAGGTCGTACTTACCTTGTTCACATCCACGTCGGCCGGAAGAGTTAGGCTTCGCGCGAAGATCCCTGTCCGCCGCCCACGGCTGCCGTAGGCTTCCTCGCTCGCCTCCCCCTCTTCCTTCCGCTCGCCCCGGATGTTCAGGACGCGGCGATCCACTGTGACCTCGATGTCCCTCTGTTCCAGGCCGGGGAGGTCCGCCCGGAGGACCACCTCCTCCTTCCGGTCGAGCAAAGCCATCGCCGGCGCCACGCCGCTCGCCTCGCCAGCCAATTGTAACCAGGGCCGCTCCTGAAAGAACCGGCCGCACACGGTTTCTATCTCTCGCTCCATCCGGCCTCGTTCGCGGAACGGGCCGCGGGCCAGACCCCACCTCGACCGCCTTCCGACTGCCATGATCCCTCCTTCTTGCCCCTGCGACGATAGACCGCAATGGATGAGGGGGTTCGCCGCGGTCCTCGGTCTATTGACCGCCTCCCGGTTTAACCGCCGAGCTGATGACTTCTTTGAGCAACGCCGCACGTTCCATCGCTTCCCTCATGTGGGCGAGTTTGGCCAGCAACTCCCGTTCGATCTCCCTACTCTCCGCCACGAGGCGGTCATACACTTCGCCGGCTTCCCGGTGCATGCGGTCTTGAACCTCGGCGACTCTGCCCCGGAATTCCTCGACAGAAGCCTCGTGCCCCCTGACGAGGACTTCCTCTGAAATCGTGTGAATTTCCTGACTATAGCGATCGATGAGTTCCGTCATGCTTGACATGCCTTGCTCAAGGAGTTGCATGGGCCCCTCCTCTGGGGATTCCTCCCGGACAACGTCCGGGGACCGACTGTTATTGAAGGCGCCCTCGCGATTTGCCAGCTGCAGGCAGGCCGCAGCCTCCTCGGCAGTGAAGATCCCAAGCGCCTGGGCCTCCCGGACGATCTCAGCCCAGCACGGCCCCTCCCGCCGCAGACCTCGCGCATAAATGGCCTCGAGGAGGTCATGCGGTGCGCTGACGACGAGTTTACGGATCAGGTCTTGTTTCCACATGCTTCGACCTTCCTTGGATCATCCCTGCCCCCTTTCAGCCGGGCCATGACCAGAGAGGTCTTCCACCCGTGGAAGCCCGAGTGGTTGGAACCAAGGGAAAAGCCATACTTTTACGCAAAGGAGGGTGCTGTCGAACGGGAATTCGCGCTGTCGAAAATAAAAACGCCTCAGGAAGGATATGCATCCTCCGTGAGGCGTCATGGCCTCTGCTACGTGGCGCGTCTTGGCGCCCGTGAATTACGTGCGCGATCTGACCGTCACATTAGTCCCAAGACCTGCTTTTTGTCAAGGAGTTTCTTCGAAGGGAGAGAGAAGATCGTCGGCCTGTACGATCGTCGAGGCGATGACCTTGAGGCTCGTTCTCGTGGTCCGGCTTTTGTGTTGCATCCGTCGGAAAGCCTCCGCTTCAGAAAGCTGCACCCGCTTCATGAGGACCCCCTTGGCCTTCTCCACCAGTTTCCTGGTTTCCAATGCCTCCTTCAGGTCGTTAACCTCCCGGCGCAGGGCACCAAGCTCTGTGAAGCGGGCCAAGGCCACCTCGATGGTCGAGCGGAGAGTACTTTCGTTTACAGGCTTTAAAAGGTAGGCCATCGCCCCAGCGTCCCCGGCTCGCCGGACAAAGTCCTCGTCGGGATACGCGGTCAGGAACACGATAGGAACGGCCTCCTGCGCCAGGATGGCGCGGGCCGCCTCGATCCCGTCCGTCCCCGGAATCCGGATGTCCATCATAATGAGGTCCGGCTGTAACTTCGAGGCAAGCCTCACAGCCTCCTCCGCGTCCTTCGCTAATCCCAACACTTGATGGCCGATGTCTTCCAGTTGACCCTTCAGGCCTGCCGCGACAAGACCTTCGTCCTCGACGACGAGAACTTTCAGGCTCCGATTGTTTGCCCCAGAAGTCATTTCACAGCCCCGTTACGTTTTCAGCGACCTTCCGGAAAAGCCCATAAGCTAGCCCGCATTATTCACGAAGACACTCCGTTCGTGAATAATGCGCCTGCAGGTGCGGGCTCGGCCGCACCGCCAGGTTTCGACAGGCCGCTCCCGCGGCTTGCTCAAGGCTAGCCCTGAGCGACGCCCCGCAAACGTGGGGCGGAGTCGAAGCCCGGAGGGCAGATTATTCACTTCTATGTGAATAATCCGGGCTAGGTCACATATATTCTATTGCTCTACAAATTCGGGTTTCGGGAACCGAATAGTCGCCAGCGTCCCACTGTCATATTGGAGTTGAAACTGTCCCTGGAGGTCCGTCTCGACCAACGACGCAACGATGTCCAGTCCTACCCCTCTCCGCCACTCGCCCTCGTTCGTGGCTGGGATCCCAATGCCGTTATCTTTGACCGACAATTGTATCTCCTTTTCATCCTCTGTGACCTGAACGTGAATGAGTCCTGTGTCACGGGACAGAAAGGCATGTATGATAGCATTGGTGATCAGCTCATTGGCGGCCAAAGCCAAGGAGCCAAGCCACTTCGGCGGGAGCCTGAGAGCAGGCGCGTCGACCGTGATCTTCACTTTCTCATCCCATCCGATACCCCTCACAACAGCCTTCGCCACCTCCTCCACCAGCCTTTTGAGATCCAGCTCCCTGAAATGATCCTGGGCCAACAGATCGTGGATGGCGGCCAGACTCTGCACCCGATCAATGCACGCTTTGAGAGCCTCCTCGGCTGTCCAGCGCCTCTTCCGAGCAAGCTCCATGGACAGCAGGCCAACAATCGTCGCAAGGTTGTTCCGGACTCGGTGATTCAATTCCCGAAGCAGAAGGGCATTGGCTTCGGCCGCCCTTTCGCGCTCGGCAATTTCAGTTTGCAAGGCTTCATTGGCTTTCGCCAGCTCTACCGTCCGCTCCTGCACGCGCAGTTCTAACACGTTGTGTGCTCTCCGTAGTGCCTCCTCTGCCCGCTTGCGCTCAGTGAACTGGCCGATCCGGCCGCCGATGTCGGCTGCCATCTCAAGCAGCTCGGGATCGAGCTGCCGGGTCTCGCGGGTGTACGACACGATGACGCCTACCAGACCGTCCTCGGCATCGATCGGGAAGGCTAACGCGCCGTGCAGGCCGATCTTGGCCGCGATGGAGGCCCGAAGGAAGTCGGTGTCTGCGAGGACATCAGGAACCCATACAGCTCGGCGACGTGTCCAGACGCGACCGGGCAAGTTGCTTCCCGGGGCATAGGTCCTCGTGCGACTGATCGCCTCGAACTCCGCGCCGTCGAGGGACGGCGCATGCCACATACCACCCCAGCGCAGCACTTGAACCGTGGAGTCCACGAGCCACAACTCGCCGAGTTCGCAACCCAGGCCCTCACAGATAGCCTGCAAGAGGGGGGAGGTTGCATCCCGGAGCGTGGCGGCCTCTGCCAGGACGCGAGTGACCGCGAACTGCGCGTTCAGACGGCTCCCCGCCCGTTTGCGCCCCGTGATGTCTCGGATCATCCATCGCAGAATACCTATCTTCGTCTGCGGGTCGCCGACGGCGGTCATACTGATCGCAGCAAGGAAGGGTGCGCCTCTCAACGGCTGAAATCGCACTTCCCAACCCCGCACCTGGTGCAGGTCCGGCAAGCGGGCCAATTGAGACTGAAACGTCTTGCGATCTCGCTCTGCCACAAACGTGACCAGTCGTTTCCCCATTAGATGATCTTGGTGGGAGGCAAGCAGAGTCGCTGCGGCGCGATTGGCCTGCTGGATGGTTCCCTCAGCATCCGTGACCAGATACCCATCCGGTGCGAATTCGAAAAACTCCTGGTATCGCTGCCGCTCCGCTTCCACAGTCCGACGGGTCGTGGTCAGCTCCTCGTTCTGTTGCCGAAGTTCTTTCGCGGCCACCTGGAGCTCATGGAGCGCGTTCGAGAGTTCCTTCAGGAGCTCAACGACGACTTGCACTGGCGGTGCGGCCACATCGTGTCGAAGATCCTCTAGGAGGCGCTGCAACACGGAATCAATTTCCTGGTGCGCGGGGCTCTTTTCCATGTATTGATCTCCCCTCAGAATTGCCCCCTCCTGTTTTCCATCTGCGACGACCAGCGGAGTACAGGATCGGTAGGTGGGGGGTCTCAGTATTCCCCGACTTGCAACGCGTGTCAAGCGCCAGGAATTTTAGCGGCAGCAAGAGCGGCCGCCATTGAGGCTTGGTGATTCGAGAAGGAGGGGTACGTCGTGTGTTCCTTAACAGACCGGATAGCGTCCCTGCGCCAGGTCCTGGCAGAAGAGCGGCATACGCTCAAGCTCCTCCTCCACTACCTTCCCTACTATCCAGGAACAACCAATATCGGTCAGGGTGTCCAGGTCCGGGATCGGAAACATGATAGACCCTGGTACGGCTGGGCTCTTACAGGCCGAAGCGGCCGGGACTGAAGGCATCAAGGGAAAACGAGGGGGGCTCGCCCAGGATCATTTCAGCGAGTAGCCGACCCGTGAGAGGGCCAAGAAGAATGCCATTGCGGAAGTGGCCGGTGGCGATATACAGGCCGGCCAGGTCCTGCAGGGGACCGATGATGGGGAGCCCATCTTTGGAGTGGGGGCGAAACCCGGCCCAGGCACGCGTGAAAGGCTGCTCCGCAAGGCCGGGGAGAAGCGCCAGCACAAGCGAACTAAAGCCGTGGATCCCGCTGAGGGTCACATTTTTCTCGAACCCGACATACTCGACATTGCTCCCCACGACCAGGCCGCCGTTTAGCCGGGGAACCAGATAGCCCCCCCTTCCCCAAACCGGATGTCGCAAGGGCGGCTCCGCAAGCTCGGCGTAGAGAATTTGCCCCCGGGCGGGTTCCACAGGGATCCGGCGGCCGAGGAGGGCCCCGATCTGCCCTGACCAGGCCCCGGTGCACAGGACGACCTGGCCGGCGGTATAGATTTCCTGGGGAGTCCGGACACCGGCAACTCTGTCCCCTTCGTACAGGAATCCCGTGACGGGACTGCCTTCCAGGATGCCGACCCCGAGGGTCCGGGCCGCCTGGGCCAGCGCCCGAGTGAGTTCGGTGTTGTTCACGTGATGATCACCGGGGAAGAAGAGGGCCCCCGCGATCTCTTTGGTGAGCCCTGGCTCCAGTTTACCGACCTCTTCAGGCGTCAGCCGTTCCACGGCCAGCCCAAGCTCTTTCTGCCAGCGATATCGCCCCTCTGCTGCCTCGTCCCCCTCCTCGTCGAGGAGGTAAAGAATACCCCAGCTGAGATACTCAATATCGACATGGACGAGGTCCTTCAGCATCGGTGCCAGGCGCTCGTAGTACTGGCGCGCCGCAAGGCAGAAGTCGAGAAAGGGGCCGGGTCCACCCGCCTCACACTGCGGGGCCAGCATCCCAGCCGCCGCCCCTGAAGCCTCGCCGCCGATGTCGCCTCGATCGAGGACAACAACCCGCTTCACCCCCTTCTGGGCCAAGTGGTAGGCGACGGAGCAACCCACCACCCCTGCGCCAACGATGATCACATCCGTCGTCTCGGCCACTTCATTGCCCTCTTCAGGGGTGCTACATCCTTATCTCACGAGCTTATTTCGTTGATTGGCTCCCGAGCGTTCTTTGAATAAGCCCCAAGAGGGAGCCAGCACGGAAGGGCTTTGTGACAAAGTCTACGGCCCCAAGCTCCGTGGCCTTGGCATACGTGGCCCGGTCCCCGAAGGCCGAGAGAAAGACCACCGGGAGATTCTGGTCCTCCTGCCGGATCTCCTTCAAGAGCTCGAGGCCATTCATCCCCGGCATGACCAAGTCGGTAAGGACCAGATGACACGGCTGCGTGCGGAGTACGGTAATGGCCTGCGGTCCGTCCTCGGCCAGGGAGACTTCGTATCCGGCGCCGAGGAGGATGCGCCGGAGATTCTCCCGCATATCCTCATCATCCTCGACCACCAGGATCCGACGTGGCAGGCTGATTCCGGTTTTCATCGCCCATTCCTTCATGGCTCCTCTGGATTTCCTCTCCGCGCCCGAACAGCGTTGAGCAGTCCCCCCTGGAGAAGGATCTCCGACTCCCCGGGCGTGAGGTCGAGGACTGCTTCGACATCCCACTCACCGGTCTGAGCGACGTTCTTCCCATCCTCGATGGCCGCCTCGGCCAGGATGATCCCCTGCCCTCCATCGCCGCTTATCCGGATCTCATACCTCATCCTCGTCCCTCCTCAACGGACGGCATTTCCTCCCCCTACACCGCGCACTCACCGGCGCCCGTCTTGGGCTGGAAGGCCTCTTCCGCCCCCCAATCCCGGAACCCATCTGGGGCCTCTTCATAGGCGGGTAGCTGGGTGAACTCGGCCAGGATCTCCGCCACTCGACCCGATCCGAAACGATCCAGAAAGGTGATAAGGACCTCGCAGTTTTCCCGGTTCGCCTTATAGATCTGGAGGAGCCTGTCAATGGCCATCGGGATGTTCTTCGCCGGGATCCTCAGAGTAGGCTTGCCGAACCGGGCGGTGCCATCCCCCCACGCTCCTCCCAGGAACATCTGATAGGTCGGGGCCTGCCGCCCGCTGAATTTCTTGGACCCGCCGTAGAACCCAATGGTGGCCATATGGTGTTGGCCGCAGGAGTTCGGGCAGCCGGAGATCTTGATCCGTCCGCCCACCTCCTCCACCAGGTCCGGGTGCTTTTCTTCCACCACCCTGCCGATCGCCATCGCCAGCCCCCGGGAAGAGGTGATCCCGAGCTGGCACGTGTCTGCGCCGGGGCAGGCCGTGATGTCGATGAGCCGCTCAGCCCCGGGGCGGGCCACATCAGCACGGCGAAGGACCCGGTACAGCGCGACGACGACGCCGGCCGGGACCCACCTGAGGAGAAAGTTTTGTTGGTTTGTGGTCCTGACGGTGCCGTCGCCAAACTCTCGGGCACAGAAGGCCAGGAGCCGAAGCTGAAGAGCCGTGATATCGCCGAGATCCAAACGGACCGTTACCATAACGTAGCCCGGCTGCTTCTGGGGTCGGACGTTGGTACGCCGCCAGCGCTCATAGGCAGGGTTATCGAGATCCGGAAGGCTCACTGGTGTAGGCCTTCCGGCCGGGGGGTTCTCTTCTCGGATGATTACGGGAGAAAGTTTTCCGGCCATGGTGAGCTTGAGGCCGGTCCGCTCTTTGAAGACCAGCTTCCGGAACTTCTCCACGCCGAACTCCTGCATGACAAACTTCATCCGCGCCCTGTTGCGGTTCTCCCGGTTGCCCAATCGGTCAAAGACCCGGACAATG
>JAPUFX010000195.1 GCA_027293415.1 Candidatus Methylomirabilota bacterium | reverse complement strand
AGAACAGGGTGGCCAAGTTTTACTAAACCACTTGAACCTGAAAATATTGTAGAAAAAGAAGATCGAAACTTTTTTATGGTAAGGACAGAACTGAGAAGTAAACATGCTGATTCTCATGTAGGGCATTTGTTCCCTGACGGTCCCCCGCCGACAGGCCTTCGGTATTGTATAAACTCTGCTGCCCTTCGTTTCATTCCAAAAGAGGATTTAGGAAAAGAAGGGTATGGAGAATACAAAAAACTTTTTGAAGGCAAAAGGGAATGAGTTCTGATATGTCTAAAAATGGGGTCTGACCCCATTTTCTTCTTCCTGGGCGAGCTCGGAATATGACAAAGGAACATCACTCGGTCGAAGCCGTGCTGGCCTACCATCGCCGCACCAAGCATCACTTGCACCAGTACGCCGCGTCGCTGGGATATCTGGACTGGGCCACTCAGCCTGATCCCTTTCGCACCTTCGTTGGCGCGGAAAGGGTCGAACTTCCTCTTCTAGCTGACCGGCTCGACGCGGCCTATCCCGACCTTTATTTTCCCGGCGCCGTCCCTCCCATGCCGCTGGAACGGAACAGCGTGGCTATACTGTTCGAGCTGGCCCTGGGACTGTCGGCCTGGAAGCAGTACAAGGGTAGTCGCTGGGCCTTGCGTTGCAACCCGTCCAGCGGCAACCTTCACCCCACGGAAGGCTATGCAATCCTTCCGGAGATGCCGGGCCTGAATGCCGGTGTCTATCACTACGTCAGCCGGGACCACTGCCTGGAGCGGCGCTGCTTTCTGGAAGGTCGAGCGGCGCAGCAGCTCGCGGGGCCGCTCCCGCCAGCTTCCTTTCTCGTGGGCCTGTCTTCGATTCATTGGCGCGAGGCCTGGAAGTACGGCGAGCGCGCCTTTCGCTACTGCCAGCACGATGCCGGCCATGCCATCGCCACCGTGCGATATGCGGCCGCGCCGCTGGGATGGTCGGCCAGGCTGATAGCAGATGTTTCCGACACGGACATTGCCGCCATGCTGGGGCTGGCCCAGCCAGAGAGCTTCTCGGCCATTGCCGAGGAGGACCGCGAACATCCCGACGCCCTGCTGCTCATCGGCCCTTCCCATCCTCCCGGGAAAGGTGAGGAATCAGAGGGGGTTGACATTGCGAAGCTGCGGGATGTGCTCCATGCTAGTGCTTGGGCGGGCCGGGCCAACTCACTCAGCCCCGCTCATGTCCACTGGCCAGCCATTGATGCTGCCGCCGAGGCGACCTGGCAGGAGGACAAAGCCCTGGGGACACGGAGACGTGGTGACGCGGTTATGGTAGACAAGTTCACGGCGTGGCCAGCTCGCCCGCTTGTCTCTTCGCAAATCAACGCTGTTCAGCTTATCAAGCAGCGCCGCAGCTGTCTTGCTCTCGACGGCATCACCTCGATCTCGGCCGAGACATTTTATGCCATACTTGACCGGCTGCTGCCACGGCCCGGAGTGCCGCCCTGGGACGTCTGGCCTTGGCCGCCGCATCTCCATTGCGGTATCTTTGTGCACCGGGTCCAGGGTTTACCGTCAGGTCTGTACCTCTTTGAGCGAAGTCCGACGGTCCACGAGTGCCTACGGTCTGCCCTCCGTGCCGACTTCCTCTGGAAACGTCCGGAGGGCTGCCCGGAGTCCCTGCCACTGTTCAGACTGGTCGAGGGAAACTTCCGCGAGCAGGCAGAGATGGTGAGCTGCCATCAGGAGATTGCCGGCGCCGGCGCCTTCAGCCTCGGTATGATTGCCGAATTCGCCGAAAGCATCCGTGGAACAGGTGCATGGTGGTATCGAAAACTGTTTTGGGAATCCGGCCTGCTGGGTCAGGTGCTGTACCTAGAAGCAGAGGCCGCCGGTGTCCGCGGCACTGGGATCGGATGTTACTTCGACGACGCCTTTCATAACTTGCTCAGCCTGCGTGGAGATCGCTTTCAGAGCCTGTACCACTTTACCGTTGGCGGTCCGGTCGACGACCCGCGGCTGATGACGCTGTCGCCCTATTTTCACTTAGACAGCGCAAGGGTTGAAGAGGAGGGCTGGTCGCGGCGAAGGGGACCGTGAAAAATGGGGTCTGACCCCATTTTCTTCTTGAAAGTTTGTCAAAGTTATTGAGCGCTCTTGTTAAGGAGGATCATCTATGGCTACGAAGCAGTGGGGTACTCAACCTGGAATGCAGATTGATCCAAACAAGACGTATCGAGCAATGATCGAGACCAACAAGGGCAGCATTGAGGTGGAACTCTCTCCGCAACATGCACCGAAAACGGTCAACAACTTCGTTTTCCTCGCCCGCGAGGGGTTCTACGATGGCGTATCGTTTCACCGCGTGATCAGCGATTTCATGATTCAGGGGGGGGATCCTACGGGTACAGGTCGAGGTGGTCCTGGCTACACGTTTGAAGATGAAGTAGAGGGGAATCCACTGAACCACGAGGGGGGAGTGATCGCGATGGCGAACGCTGGCCCGAACACGAACGGGAGCCAGTTCTTCATTACGCTTTCGTCGCAGCCACACTTGAATGGGAAGCACACAGTGTTCGGGAAGGTAGTGAAGGGGCAAGAGGTCGTGGACGCAATTCGGCAGGGCGATCGGATGGAGCGGGTGCAGGTAAGCGAGGGCTAGATGTTCTGTGCTGGGGCGAAGGGGTCAAGTTTTTTGTGCGTTCGGGAATCCCTTTTGCGTGGAATCAACAGGTTTTCCTGCGGGCGGCGAGAAGGACGGCGATAACGGTCATGCCATCCACGATCTCGCCGGCAAGGACCATTTGCAGAACCTCGCGAAAGGGAAAGGGGCGGACCTCGATGAACTCCGTCTCGTCGCGGGGCGGCCGCTCGAGTTTGACCAACTCTTCCGCGAGGAAGAGGTGGGCCGTCTCGTCCATGACGCTCTTGCTCGTGTGGTAGGTGCTCACCGGGATCAGCCGGCCAGCCCGGTAGCCAATCTCTTCAGCGAGTTCGCGTTGGGCCGCCTCCTCGGTCGACTCCCCGGGGTGGGCTCCTCCGGTGGGCATCTCCCATGTTACCCGTTGGGCCACGTAGCGGTACTGCTGGATCAGCAGCACCGTGTCGGGATCGAGGAAGGGGAGGATACCGACACAATGGCCGCATGTGACCACGCCATAGATGGTCGTGCGTCCATCGGGCAGCTCTGCGACGTCTTCTCGGAGCGAGAGCCATTTATTGCTGTAGATGAGTTTGGTAGAGAGAGTCTTCCACGGGATCTCTGGCGGTTTCTTCATTCTGCGCGCTCCTTGAAAAATCCCCGGGTATGCCGGGCCACGTCCCCCTCCGCACTCTTGAGCGACGCCTTCAATCGCTCCAGATCGTCAGGGATGTCAACGTCGAACCAGAGTGGAAGAGTAGCCACATTCACCCCCATGGCCTCGGCCCGCCGGATGGTCTCTGGCATGACATCGGCAGTGCTCCAGGCCATTTCCTCAAACAGTTCCCGGTGAAGTTTGCGTAAGCCAATCAGGTAGTAGCCGCCATCGTCGCTCGGGCCCAGCACAAGGTCGATCGTTGGTGTCGCAATGAGATCGAGGGCCTCCTCCAAAAAATGAGTGGGGAGCGTGGGTGTGTCGCTATCGATGGCGAGTGCCGCCCGATATCCCCTTCCAAGAAGCTGATCGAAGTTGTTTGCCAGCCTGAACCCCAAATCGGCGCCTCGTTGGGGGAGCAAGACAAAGCCCGGCGCGAACTCTTCAAAGAAGGGCCTTCCTTCGTCAGGCGTGTAGGCGATGGCGGGACTCGCCTTGGTGAGCGTCCTCACCTGTTCAATCTTGTCGAGCAGGAAACAGCGGTACAACTCAGCCGCTTCTTTGGTAGAGAGGGGAGGACAGAGCCTCGTCTTCACCTCGCCTGCCCGTGGTGTCTTTGCCATGATCGATACCGCGAATTGCATCATTGCATCGTTTTGCATCAGGGGTCGCGGACTCGGATGAGGGCAACCTGATTGTCGCTCTTCAGCGAGAGGTACAGAAGCCCTTCAGAGGAGTTGAGTGTTATGTTCGAGACGTTCTGCGGGATCCGGCTCGTTCCGAGCACCTCCAATGACGCTTCATTCACAATGGAAAGGGTATTCGCTCGGTTGTTTACTATATAGACCCTCCCCGCCTTCTCATCAAGGGCGATACCGATGGGGTAGTTGCCGACGGGGAGGGTAGTAAGAAGGCCCATCGTTCGACCATCAAAAACGGTAACACTGTTGGCCTCTGTATTCAGGACGTACACGAGGCCGGTCTCCCCGTTAACACCGAGATGAGTAGGACCACGACCGACCGGGATCTCACCGAGTCGGCGACCCTTTTCCCCATCGACCACAATGACCCGATCGGTTTTCACGCTCACCACGAAGACCCGTCCCGTTACAGGATCCGCGGCGACACCCCCGGGCCCCGGTCCCACCGGGACCGTAAAGAGAACCTGTCCCGTCCGGCCATCAAAGGCCGTGAGGCTTTCCTCGCCTTCATTGCCGACAAAGACCCGATGGGATGAGGGATCGACTGCAATCCCATGGGGCCGTTGCCTGACGGCAACGCGGAAGCGCTGCTCCAAATCCCGCGTACCAAAAGCTGCCACAAATGCGCTGCCTTCGTTCGGTGCATACAGATGACCAAGCCCGGGGTCTACCGCCAGATGTCGCGCCCTCGTGGTCAGCACGATCGTCCCGACCTTCTGCCCATCCGATCGGAGGACGGTAATGGTAGCACTTCCCTCATTGGCGACAAAGACCCGCTGAGAGCCTGGGTCAAAAACCACGTCATTGGGCCACTGGCCGACATGAACCGTTGTGACGCGGGGGACCTCGCGACTCGGCAAACATCCGACAAGCGCAACAGTCATGAGAGCGGTCGCCATTTTCCAGAGGGTGTAGGTGACGGTGTCACCACATGTTCGAGAGGAGCGTCCGATAGGATTTTCCCTCCACTTTTTCGAGATATCCCAGCAATTCCCTTTCCAGCTCAGTCGCCAGCTCCGGTTCCTCTTGGAGCAGATTACTTCTCTCCATGGGGTCTTTGACTGTATTGAACAGCTGCAAAAGATCGAATTCGGCAGAGTAGACCAATTTCCATTCCCAAGTCCGGTATAGGAAGTATCGGCGCTTGAAGGACGCCCTTCCAACGATATCCCTGTGGAGATACCGGTCCTGTTCCTTTCCGAGCAGGAGAGGAACAAGGGAGATCCCCATGTGGGGATCGTTGTATGGCGGATGGACTGCGTAGCCCGCCAGCTCAGCCAAGGTGGGCGCTATATCTGCGGCGACCACCGGAACATCCACCTGCCCTCGAATGCCGTGCACCAGCAGGATCAGGGGGATGCGAATCTCCTCTTCGTACACGGTGTGGCCGTGAAGGCTTGCTCCATGTTCCCAGAACTGCTCACCATGGTCAGAGGTCAGCAAGATGACGGTTCGATCGTAAATGTCATGGCGTTTCAACCACACGACGAACCTGCGAAATGCCCTGTCCACATACGAAAGGTTGTTGTCGTAGAGGTCCCTCAGGCTGTTGCCAAAGTCTATGCCATCTGCTTTCTTCCACAGATCATTATGCACATCCATCAGGTGGAGAAAGGCAAGGAACCGTTCCCCCTTGACATGCTTCGTAATGGCATCTTGGGCCCAGCCGAACACTTCGTCGGCAGGAACCGAGTGTTGATCACTGGCGGGCCGTGATCCACGCAATTCGATGACCGGATAATCTGGGGGAAATATCGCCCGAGGTCCGAACTCCTTCACCACCATTATCTTTTGTATGCCCTCGGCTTGTGCGATCTTGAAAAAGAGATTCTTGTGCTGCAGATGTGGCCCATACATGGTAAAACGGCTTCTTCCAGCAACCAAGAAGGGAAAGGCAGCGAACGTTCCGCCTCCCTGACTATAGGCTCGGCGGAAAGCAATGGCTTCTTCGTTGGCCCACTGGTCCAAAAAAGGAGTAAGATTCCGATGATACCCGGCGGAGTGAAAGGCATCCCCGCGGAGCGCATCCACGACAATCACGATGAGATTGAAATCCTCAGGAAGGAGAGAGGGACCGGTTTTTTTTAAGGTCCAGGGGAGGGGCCAAGGTTCTTGATGGTGGTTGGGCTTTGGATCCTGCCCCAGGCGGGCCCAACTTTCTGCTCCCACGAGGTCGGACAACGCTCTCGCATAGGTCGCATCGACGATACTGAACTCGTTGGACTCTAACATGGAGGCCTTGATTTCCCGGTATTGCTCAAGCGCAGCGAACGGAAGGAACCCTACGGCAACGGTGGCAGCAATCACAACCCACCGCCTCTTTGTTTCAGTCTGGCGGACTGAGTCAGGTACGCGAAGCTCTTCAAAGATTAAGACCTGGATTCCCGCCGCGATCACGGCGGCGATCTTCAACATGGCGCCTTTTAGGTAGGAAAACACCGTGTACCAGGGATGAAAAAGATCACCGTACACCACCAGGTACCCCAATACCAGAGGTGCCAACAGCGAAGAGGCCAGCACAAGCCGCCAGGCCCATCGACCGCACCCGCGGCGGGTTAGGAGCCACGTGACCGGGAATAACAGTGCAGCTCCCATGGAGAGGGCAATCATTCCGATCAGGCTGTGTCCGCTATTTCGGGGAGCAAGGGGGGCAATTCGTTGAAAGGCGGCGTAACTCACGGCTCCTCCGCCTCCAGCCAGAAGAATGAACAGGGGCAATAGGGCGCTGTCGAGGCGGAGCGCACCGAGCTCCCACGCGATCGCATACGTCAGTGACGTCAGACATACTGCAACATAGAGTGCAGCGATGGCGAAGAATGGCAAAAAGAAAACCCAGCTTTGCAAGCGCGGGTAGACATCCAGTCTCCTCGAGAAAAACCGCACCCCGGCTAACAACACTAAGGTCCCGATCCCGAACCACACGCCGGTCACACCTGATATTACTGCCGGGAAAAGTCGACTCAGGATGGTCTCAAGGCTGGAATCGAACTGCGTGTATTGCTGCATGTGCTGCCAGGAGGGATCGACGAACACGGGGAGAGCAGCGAAGAAGAAAAGCGACGGGAGAAATACCGCACCGCCTGTGTCCCGGAACTCCAGAAGGTGATTGGGTCGTTTTGGTGCTGGTTCGCGGAGGCGCCAGACCATCAGATATGCTTGGAGGATCAGAGATGCTTGCAGCAATGTGTGTCCCCAGCCCAACAGCCCGTCCCACCGGTGGACGAGCGCGTACGCGAGCATGCCAACCGCGCACAATTCCAGACCCACGAAAGCCGTCAGGGCAAGGGGAAAGTCCTCGCGAGCGCCACGCATTGCCAAGTACTGCAGCATGGAGGTAAGCACGAGGTACGCAAGCCCAAGCCAGAGTAACTTGGTGATGTGGATCCTGATCCACTGAAAGAACGGACTTTCTCCCGGGGAGATATAGTTCGAGAGGTCGCTTTGCGTCGCGGTAAAGAAAGCGATGAGTACGAAAGCCAACAGCGCGCCGAACAACTGGAGCCAAGGGATGAGGGAGAGTAGCCCCAATGTGCGGGGGGCTGTTGGTGAGGGACGATGCCGAATAGTGATGAGAAGATCCCTGATCATTGTGGCCGCACACGGCAATTAGCACTCACGGGCGCCATGTGGGTCACCCCTGAGTCAGTCAGTGCTCACTTGGCGAACTAACAGCTCCTCCCAACGCTCTGACGGGATTTTCAGGGCCGCATCAACGACCCGCGGATCAAACTGCTTTCCCGACACCTGGCGCAGCTCCTCCAGGGCCTCGGGCACCGGGCGGGCGCGCCGGTATGGTCGGTCGTGAGTCATGGCGTCCAGTGCGTCCACGACGGCGAAGATCCGGGCCGTGAGGGGGATGTCTTCTCCGCGCAGCCCTTGTGGATAGCCGCTCCCGTCGTACCGCTCGTGGTGCGCCCCCACGACGTCGAGGGCCGGCGTGAGCACGGGCACCGTCTCGAGGATCTCCGCGCCCCACGCAGGATGCTGCTGGACGAGTCCCCGCTCCTCGGGCGTCAATGGACCAGCCTTTTCCAGCACTGCATCAGGGACGCGGATCTCACCGATATCGTGAAGCAGCGCGCCGAGCTCTAACGCCTCGCGCTGGGTTGGGGAGAGGTCGAGGTGATCTCCCAAGGCCAGCGCCGCGCCGGCCAATTGTGAAAGCGACCCGGTCTCTCTGCCTTGTGCCTGTAACACCCGGACCAGGACATCCACCACGTTCCGGTGGGAAACGTGGACGCGCTCGACCATGAGGTGGAGCACGTTGCCGAGTAGGCCGATCTCGTCTTGAGAGGTAATGCGTTCGGGCGTGGTCAAGTCTCCTTCAACGACCCGCCGGGCCATCCTCGACAGCTGTCCCACGGGGCGGGTGATTTGCCCGGCCAGGAGAACCCCAGCCACCAGGGCCAGCGTGGCGCCGGCCAGAGCATGGAGGTAGAGCTCGCGCCGAATGTCCTTCAGCCGCTCGAGGTAGACTGCGCCGGCCCGAAAGTCCACATCGAGAGCGGCCACGGTTTTTCCCGCCGCATTCCGGATCGGGGCAAATGCAGTGAACCAGGTCCCGTGCTCGTTCGTGTAGATGCCTGTAAACGCTGCGGTTCCCTCCTTCATCACCCGGTCAAGGATTGGCTGGATCTCCGGGGCCAGCAAATACTCTTTCCCGAACGGCTCCTCTCCCATACTGATGATGGCGAAGTGGGCTCGGTCCCCCTTAACGTCGTAGAGAGTGTAGACCGGATTCCTCAGCTCATTCGTTTGCTGGATATCATGCAGGTGGGACCTGATCGTTTCATAGGCCGCAGTGTCCCTGCTTCCTTCCTTCACCACTTGATCGTGCAGGTCTCCGTCCACCAGCAGGGCGCCTGTTCGGGCAACATTCAGCAGGAAGATCCCAATCGCCCTGCGTAGCACCTGCTCCTGCGACCTGTACTGAAGCAGGCCGCTCAGGAAGATGCCGACGGCAGTGACCAGAAGAAAGCTGGCCCCGAGGCGCACCCCTAGTCGTCGCCAGACCGGCAGCCGAGTCTTCACGGGTTTCCCGATGGTGCCTTCATTCATGTCAGGTCTCTTATTCTTGCTCTACCCTCAGCTCTGACACGTCCCGCTCGAAGAAGAGCTCGACCGTCCAGTCCAGAACTACCCGCACACGGGCCGCAAGGGTGGGGAGCTTTAGCATGTAGATGGTTTTCCAGATAAACCAGGCCGGAAAGCCGACGAGCTTGACCCCACTCAGATCGGCGACGGCGGTCCGCCGACTGAGAGGTACCATCTCTCCAAGTACCCGGAACCCGAAAGGTTTCTTCTTCCCGCCAGTAAGCTCTGCGACCATCACCTCGGCGAGCGCGCGTGCCTGGCGAACGGCAACCTGCGCTGTCGCCACGTAAGGAGCCCCGGTATGCTGGTCGATCTGGGCAGCATTATCCCCCAGAGCGTACACGTCACGCGTCCCCTCGACCTCGAAGAACTCGTTTACCTTCAAGCGGTCATCCCGCGCCTTGGGCAGGGGAAGGGCGGCCACCACAGGGCTCACCCGGGTTCCGGCAGTCCAAATGACACACTGGCTCGTGATGATGCGCCCATCCTTGAGGTGTAATCCTTCCTGTGATACGGCGGCAGCCCGTGTCTTCTCGTGCTCGATCCCTCGGGCAAACAATTGCTCCTGGGCATACGCCGCAAGGTTCGTCGCTGTCTGGGGAAGGACAGTGCTTCCGACCAAGACGAGGCGGACGCTTTCGGGCCGAATGGAAGGGTAGTGGGGGAGGAGAATTCCTCGTGTCAGCTCCTCCAGGGCGGCCATCAGTTCGGTCCCCGCGTGCCCGGCTCCCACCACGACGAACGTGAGGCGTTGCCGCTGGACCCATGGATCATCGGTCAAGGCGGTCGTTTCAAAGAGGTTAATCACCCGATTGCGAATGCGCATCGCATCCCCTGCCTCCTTGAAAGGCAGGGCGTGTTCTACAGCCCCGGGCGCCATGTCCACATTGGGAGTTGCGCCGAGGGCGAGCACGAGCTTGTCATAGTGTACTCGCTGGCGGACTGTGGACCGACGATGACGGACGATGACTCGATGCCGGTCGAGATCGACGGCCTCTACCGACATCTCTCCGAACTCGACACCCCATTTCCCACAGAGGGGTCGGATGGGATACAGGACGTGGCGGGTCTCGACGGCTCCGGTGGCAGCCTCGGCCAGCATGGGAGTGAATAAAAAGAAATTATGCTCGCTCACGAGGGTGATGTGGACAGGCAAGACCCCGGCGGTCTGCTTGGCTAGCGCTAGGGCGGTAGTGACACCTGCGAAGCCGCCCCCCAGGATCATGATGCGAGGGGCCAGCGACGTTGAGGGACGTGCCAGGACGCGTCCGCCGAGCGGAAGGGGAGTGGTCTGTGGCGCAGCCATCAGAGGGTCGCTTCCCTCACGCTGAGTAGGCGAACCCATAGGCGATTACCGCTGTACTTCGAATTTGCCATCGTCGATCTTCCCCCGGCAATCCTGGCCACGGTACTCGCCACGGAGCTTTGTGCCGTCGATCCTGATGGTGCCTTCGCCACTTCCCGGACATTTTTCCGACAATGGACGGAGGGCAAAGCTTCCCCCTCCCGCTTCCGCCTTTCCTTCCAGAGAGCCTCGGGAACCCCCCTCTACCCTCCAGACCCCTTGAATTTCCTCGCCTCTCTGCACGAGCACGAGGGTGATTCGTCCCATGCTGCCGGAATCGCTGTAGGTACCGTACCACGTGCCTGATAGGGGCCCTTGGGAAGATTTCCCCTTTTTTGTGTCGTGAAAGGCGTATGCGTTTCCGTCCATCGAGGCGGTATAGAGGGTCCCGTCAGCTGCGAGGGCGGCGGAAGAGATCAAGATCCCCTTCGTGGCGAACTTCCACAGAGGGGTTGACCACTCGCCTGATTCGGGGGGCCGAACCGCATGGAAGGTCCCTTTCTCATCGCCGAGATAGATCGTCCCGTCGACCGCAAGCAGGGGAGAGGTCTGAATGCCCGGCCCCAAATTGTACCGCCAAAGAATTTGTGCACCACTCGAGAAGAAGCCTCTGCTCTCGCGGATGGCATACAGGACGCCGTTCTTTCCCCCAAAATAAATGGTTTGCTCTGACCCGATGGCGGCCGAAGAGAAGATCGCAAACGTCCGGTAACCAGCCTGCGCCACCGCATCGAAGGTCCATTTCTCCTCTCCCGTCTTCGAATCAAGCGCATACAGGATCCCGTTGTTTCCAGCGATATATAGTGTTCCCTTGTCGTCGATGGCTGGGGCGTTCTCGAATCCCCCTTCGGCATCCCGCGCCCCCGAGCTGAACGTCCACCGAACCTTAACCGGCTGTCCCGCGTCCTTGGGCGGCTCGAGGGCGTAGACATTCCCATCCATTGAAGCCACATAAACGGTCCCATCGGCGTCTACCGCGGGAGAGGTGATGAGGGTCCCTTGCGTCTGAAACCGCCACTTCACCCGCGGACCGGAGGTGCCTTGGGGTGGCGTGATCCCGTAATAAGCCCAGTCGTCGGCACCGATGACGAGGGTCCCATCAGGGGTGAAGGTCGGCGAGGTCTGAATTGTGGTTCCGATGTTAAAGGACCACACCACCTCTCCCATGATCCCCTTGGGCGGTGCCCTCAGAGCGTACACGGTTCCGTCCTTGGCGCCAAAATAGACGATCCCGTCTCGGTCGACGAAAGGAGAAGAGTAAATTGCAAAGATGTCAAAACGAGTCGGGAAGGCCCAACGGATATCCCCGTTCTCAGGGTCGAGCGCATAAAGGATCCCGTTGTTCGCCCCGAAGTAGACCGTGCCGTCCGGACCGATCACCGGATCCGTCTCGATCCCCCCTTCCTTGTCCCGCTTGCCGGTCGAGAAAATCCACCTCACCCGGTTCGACGCGGGTCCGCTATGAGCGCTTCGGCCGGTGTGCTCCTTATCACCCCGGTACTTCGGCCAGGGAGAGTCGGCCAGGGCTTGGCTTGCCTGCCCGGCAACGGTGGCGGGACGGAAACCCTCTCCGAGATACAAGAGCATCCCGAGTAGACAGACGCTGAGTGCCCCGAGGGCTGTTCTCCCTACGACTCCCCAGTGCGGTCGGTTCATGCCATCGGTCTCCCTTTCGCTGAGACGACTGACGCCGTGACGGGCTGAGGCTCTGCCGGGGCTTCGCTGATGCTTTCTGGGCGTTTTGTGGCACTCCGGAGGGCCTCCCAGAGACTATACAAGGCCACAGTAGCGAATCCCATACTGTAGAGGAGAAGGAAGGGATCGACGAGCCGGGCCCGCTGGATAAATAGAGATACGCCGTAGATGCAGTATAGCGCGAGGAGGCCCTCGAGGAAGCTCAACCAAGGTATGGGGGGGCGATATCGCTTGCCCACCCAGGTGTCGGACCCTTTTTCGATGCGGAATTTCGGGGTTCGCACGAATGCTCCGTCCACGTTGAAGAAGGCCTCCAGGACAGCCTTGGTATTGTTCAGGGCGATTCCGGTCCCGAAGATCAACAGGGACGGAAAGTACCGGAGCCGTTGCTTCCAGTCGGGATACAAATGCTTTTGCGCATACAGGTACATGCTGGAAGGCCCAAATGTCGCGATCGAAAAGAAGGCTGCCGCCGCAAAGAGATGCTCCCGGAGTGAGAAGAATCCCTCAAACCAGAGCAGCAGTGGCGAGCTCATGGCCACGACCAGCATGAGAGGATGGACCATGTAGTTCGTGAGGTGGAAGATCGCTTGATACTTGGTAAACAGGGGGAGATCAGCCTTCAGAATCTGTGGAATGATTTTGATGGCGGTCTGAATCGAGCCCTTGGCCCATCGGTGCTGTTGACTTTTGACGGCGGTCATCTGCACCGGGACCTCGGCCGGACAAACGACCTGCGGCAAGAATTTCATCCGCCACCCCTTGAGCTGCGCCCGGTAGCTCAGATCCAGGTCCTCTGTCAGGGTGTCCGCTTGCCAACCCCCGGCGTCGTCGATGGCCTTTCGCCGCCAGATCCCGGCGGTGCCATTGAAGTTCATGAAGAGGCCCGACCAACAGCGGGCTGCCTGCTCCACGTAGAAGTGGCCGTCGATCCCGAAGCTCTGGGCCATGGTGAGGAGAGAGTAGTCGCGGTTGATATGTCCCCAACGGACCTGGACCAGGGCGATCGCGGGATCCTGAAAGAAGGGGAGGGTTTTCATCAGAAAATCCGGGTTGGGAATGAAGTCGGCGTCAAAAATGACAATGAACTCTCCCCGGCTGACCCCGAGTCCTTCCCTGAGCGCTCCGGCCTTGTATCCGGTCCTTTGGGTACGATGGAGGAGTGTGATATCGAAGCCGGCTCGCCGATAGTGCTCGATGAGCGGGGCGGCGATGGCCGTCGTCTCATCGGTAGAGTCGTCCAAAACCTGAATCTCGAGTAGGTCCCTCGGATAGTCCAAGAGCACCACGGCTTCGATCAATCGCTGGATGACGTATCGCTCGTTGTAGATCGGCAGTTGCACCGTGACCCATGGGAGTTGGTGGTCCGCAGCCTGCCATCCCTTCCAGACCTCTTCGTCTTGTCGCAGCATCTGCGCTTTCGCGCGGCGGTGGAGAAAGATCATGACGTAGCAATTGATCCCATAGAGGAAGAGAAAAAAGAGCGAGACAAAGTAGACGAGAAGCAAAAGCACGAGGAGGATGCTCGAAGGTATCATGGCGATTTCTCCATCATGAACGTCATGACCTCGTCGGAACGCGTTTCCGAGTAACGATGTCGGAAGGTCTCCAACCCAAGCAGCACGTAGAGGGGGAGGAACTCCAACAGCCGAATCCCGAGGGGAAGGATTCCAGTTTCCTGGACGTATTTCAGGTAAGAGAGCGTAATGGCCCCACTGAGGTACAGCCAGCCCCACGAGGGGTAGAGGCAAAGGAAGGGGAGGATCCAGATCAGGTACCACGGATGAAAACTCGTCGGCAGCAGGAGAAGGTAGGCACTCACCATCACGTATGCGCGCCAGGGAAAGTCTTGTCCTTCCCCTTTTCGTACAAGGTAGAGGGCTATCGCACCAAGAAGAGCGGTGACGCAGAGCATCGCAACGAGGCGGGGAGAGGCGGTGAGTGGAGTCAGGGCCAAAGTAAGGAAATACCGGAGACCGACGTTGAAATCCTCCCAGCGGCCGAAGTAGGCAGGAAGAAAACCCAACACCTTCCCGCCGGCGCCGTAGAAATAGGGCAGGTACCCGAGGAGGATAGTGGCCCCAAAGGCAAGCGGGAACCGCCTGTCACCCCTCTGGTACAGAGCGGGGAGCAGGGCCGCCGGATACAGTTTGATCAAAGTGGCCATGCCGAGCGTCACTCCAGCGAGGCCCGGCTTTCCGCTCATTCTCGCCAGGATGGCGAGCAGAACAAAGGGGAGCATCACCACCTCGAGATGGCCGCTTCCGGCGAGCTCAAAAAGCACCAGGGGTGACCACGCGTACAGCAGCACCCGATCCGAACGGAACCCTGTTTTTTTCAGGAGAGTCAGGATCAAAAGGATTGTACCGATGTCGAACAGCATCATGATTGCTTTCAAGGCAGTGATACTGTCGGGGAAAAGTATGGTGTTCAGTGCGAAGAACATTTGGGCGCCCGGAGGATAGATGGTGCGAGCCTCTGGTCGATTGATGTGGGGAAAGATCTGTTCATCTCGAAGCGCAGTGAGCTCTTGAGCTGAGGGGGGGTACAGATACGGGCTGATCCCGGCCATCTGGACCCGACCGTCCCAGACATAGCGGTAAATGTCGCTTGAGAGGACGACGGGGGAAACAAGCAGGGCGACCCGGAAAAGTAGGGCAATTCCTAGGATCAGGCCGAGCAGGGAAGGTCCGGACCGCTTTCTGAGGACAGCCAAGAGCGCAACCCCGTACAGGGCGAAAAGAGAAAAAGACAGAGAAGGATACGCGGCAAGCGCTCCCCGTTTTGGGTCGATCATGCCGAGATATTGCAGGAAGGGCGCTAGTCGGAAGTTTGCGAGGTAAAGGAGCGTCGATATAATCCCCACCCCGGCGAGCAAAAGGAAGGAGCGACTCCTCCAGCCCATCGACACCCCCTTAGACAAGCCAGAGGAGCAGTTTTCTGATCCCCGTTGGCTCGGCCTCGCCAGCAAGCCGGTCGTAAAGCAGCCGATCTATTCCCACGGTGCGTCCCGCCCGGGTGTGCGCAAAGACCAGCTGCGGGAAGATCAAGAGCGGCCACACCCAGTACCATTCGTTGGGCACCGAGTATGCGCCTAACATAATGTTGACCTGGAACAGGGCCCCACCAATCCCCCCAAGAACTGTAAAGCATCCCAGGAGGAGCGAGATCCCAAAGAACATCTCGGTAAAAAAGGTCATATAGCCGAAGGTGTTGAAATTGGGCAGGACGACGTCATGGAGGAAGTTCTTATAGAATTCGAACGTGGGATTCTTGATCTCTGTCCAGATAAAACCGTAGAGCCACCCGAAGCGATGCCCGTCGTTGATGACCCACGGGGCCTTTTGCAAGGCCAAATCGAGCCAGAGGATACCGAACGTCATCCGAAAGAGTGCAACGGAAATCGGGGGACCGCCCCGTATCAATCCAAACCCCATGGTGTCCTCCTTAAATGCTCCACAGGAGTCCGCATCCCCGGCAGGCATCGGGAGGGACATCGCTTTCAAAGGTTTCTCGAAACTGCTGATACAGTTCTCCGTTCCAGATGCGTGAAAAATCCTCGGTAAAGGCATTGCCTAGAAGGGCCCCGCGATAGTTCTTGGCCGAGAATGGGGCAATGCAGCAGGGCAGGACGTTGCCATTCGCGGTCACGTAGCTGAGTGTCCATGGTCGCTGGCAGCCGGACCAGGGACGACTGGCGAGCTCTGTGCCCTGGAGACTGGCCATCGGTGTCGTCAGGCCTGAGGCCTTGAACGCCATCCCGAATTCGCGGGCCAGCCCTTCCGCCTCCTCGATCAAGCGTTGTTCCCGCTCTTGCAGCGTGTGGTGCAGCGACTGCTCGGCCACGGCCATCCCCAGGTTGTTGAAGACAAGGCGCTGGACGTAGACTTCTGGGACCCCCACGCGAGCGGCCAGGCGGACAAAGGCCGGAAGCTCATCAAGATTGGCCTTCATGCCGGTAAACCAGAGGGAGACGCGGGGCGTCTGCCGCTCGAGCTTCCGTTGCTGATCCATGAGATGCGTCACGTTTTCGACGACCCGGTCGAACTGATCTACGCCACGGATCTTGTCGTACGTTTCACGGGTCGCGCCGTCCATGGAGACCCGAAATTCGTCGAGGCC
>JAPUFX010000194.1 GCA_027293415.1 Candidatus Methylomirabilota bacterium | reverse complement strand
CGCTCCTTACCCTCCATCCGCCCGTTGAAAGGTTGACGACTGTCCCTTCTCCGATAGTATTGTCGTCGCCTGAGAACGCAATCGGGCATTGGATAGGATAGCGCGGATTGCTGCGTAATTCCATGCGAGCCTCCCTTGTTGATCTACGTCTTGGCTCGATAAAGTGTTACGTCCTGTACCGATGCCCGGGCCTTGCAGTCAGGAAATTTAGCATGAACCATGCCACTGTCTGCCTGTAGCTGATTCTAAAATCAAGCACGCTAAAATACTGAGTAACATTATAGCGTTATGTCCTACTTCGGCTTTGAGGGCTTTTTTCTTAAGCTCCCTTTCACCCGTACAGAATTGAACGAATGCAGCAGAACTGTACGAAAGCAAAGGAGTTATCAGTAAGCCTCGCCTCGATCACGCAATCGCTACGTCGGACTTCTGTCAAGGGGTCGTCGACGTCTCCGTCAGGGGTCTGTCGCGGAGCCCGAACGGAAGCGATGCCACGAGAACGAAATAATGACGGGGGAGAGGGCCGGGCTAGAATGCACGGACGGATCGATGCGCGTGGAGCTCCTGGGATTGGGCCGATGGTGCCGAAGCCGGGATTGTATCGAAGGGGGTTGCTCAAGTCATTGACGACCTGGGCAATCCCCTTGTTCTTCCTGCATGATCGCCGCAGAGGTCATTCATCCCTCTTTGTTTCTCTCCCTCGCTCTCCAGCCCATTTTGTCGATCTCGCTAACACGTATATAACACTGACGAGCGACCAGCGCTCAGCCCCGCTGCCTGGCATTTTGCCCGCAAACTTGCTCCGGCGGAACTCGGTTCACAAAATCACTCGGCGCTGGCGAGTGCCGGACCCCTCGACCGAGCAGGGGGGGTAGCGGGGATGGGGGTGGTACCGGTCCCACGACACCGGATGCCTGCCTTGACACGTCCCCGCGGACGGCCTAGCCTTGCCGGCGTCCGGAGTCTTCTCATAGCATCACAGGCGTGAGCCGATTAAACATCCGTGGAGTGCGCTAATGGAATTATCTCTTCAACCATTTGTTGGAGTCATCGTCTCAGTCGCGCTTTTCCTCCTTGCCTACCGAAAAACAATCGGGGCGAGGAAGGAGAGAATTCATGCCGCGAACACTGATCTTGAAAAGACGCTCCTCAAGCGCATCGTGCTGGAGAGCTACCAGCCTACGGTAACCGAGGTCAGGCGATTCATAGAAGGAAAAGCACAAGATTACCGTGTAAGGACAAGGGATCTGCTCTCGGAATTACAAATTCTCACGGTACTGTTTGCCAGAGTCCTGGAGACCGACTTGATTACGTCACGGCAACGCGAAGCAATTCTGGGTAAACTCTTTCCGCTTCTTCAGAAAGCCGAAGACTCACCACTGGAGAAGGCCAGAGTCGTGGAGCACGCGGAAGAAAGAAAGCCCCTCCACAGGCGTACCATTGTGACCCTGGTCCCCATCGCACTCTTGGCGTCGGTCACGGGAACGTTGCTGGTTTTGGCATCGGCCATCATGACCGGCGCGCCTGTCGGCCTCTTAAAAACCGGCCTGCTTGTGTTCACCGCTAGCACCCTGGCCATTCTCCTGGTCCTTTTGGTCTTGAGGATTCGCGAGGCACAGGAAGAAAGCGGCAGCACACTGTCCCTCAAGGCCGGAATTACCTTTGAGGAAGAGGTTGTCTGGGTCCTGCAGAAGGGGGGCGCGCGTCTGAAGCTCGGTGAGCCGCGCCCGATTGGGGGAGACTTCATGGCCGAGATCAGAGGCAAACAACTCTTGATTGCGGTCAAGCCATGGATTGGAGGGGTCCCAATCTCGCTGGTGCGAGCGGCGGTAGATCAACTTCGGGAGGGACTCAAAGAAGAAAGCGCAGACCTGGGCATCCTTGTCGTCATGGAGTCTCTTCCCCTACCTCTGGAAAGTCTTGAAGACGCGCAGGTGCGGGTCATGACGATACGGCAGCTGCGAAACTACCTCGCCTACAAACTTACATGACCTGGGTGAGGGTCCAACGGGGAACGTCGAACAGATGAGAGAACGCGGGCCGGGCGGGGTCAGGGAGCAGAGAGTGACCCTCACCAACCTGTGGACATGCCAGGGACGAGGTGACAGCAAAGCCGGCAGAACGCCTGCGTCCTTCAACGGCTGCGACTTGCCCTGTGGGAAACGGACAAACAGAGGGAAATATCCATGGAAAAACGCAAGCACCCGCGTTTTGCGATTCAGTGTGCCATTTCTTCTTCAGGTGACAAAACCTTTGAAGCCGGGGCTGTAGCCAATCTCTCAGTGGGCAGCTGTGGGGTTGCCCGCAAGACCAATGTGTACAACGGTATGCATTTGGCACTACATATCTACCTTCCTGACCAGGAAGATCCGCTGAAAGTTGATCAAGCGGCAGTTCGGTGGGCCAAAGACCACGAGTTCGGCCTTGAATTCATCAGCACGCGGCCCGAGGAGCAGGCACGCCTTCGCCACTTCGTCAGCACGCTGGAAACACAGCTAGGTCACTGACGGATTCCTGCAAGGCCTACGCATACCCATCACAACGTCAGAGTAAAGCAGCCCCACCCTTGCCAGGATCGCTCAGCCAGGTACCCTCCCCAAAGAGCTATTACCCTCGCGCAAGTATAAGTACCACCTTCTAAAGAAGGGTAGATAGTCCCCCCCACAGAGGTATATGCTGATTGAAACAGAGCAGCCGGTCATGGAGTGACAGGCGCAGTCCTTACTCTGGAGGCGAGCGGTTCGGGTCTTGGAAGAGCCTGGAGCGCGCTAGCGCCCGGTTCGAGGAGGGTCCCATGTGGAAGCGCAACGGAAAACACAACAGCCTTCGGGACGACGAGAACTTTACGTTCCTCGGCAAGGGAGTTGACGTCAAAGGTGTCATCCATTTCGATGGCACGGTTCGTATTGACGGTCGTCTCGAGGGAGAGATTCACACGACGGGCACGCTGATCGTTACTGAAAACGCCGTTATCAAGGGTATCATTTCTGCTGGTTCGCTAATCTGCAGCGGCAAGATCAACGGCACCATCAACGCGGCTGAAAAGGTCGAACTGATGAAGCCGGCAGTCCTCATTGGGGATGTGCGGTCACCGTCATTCTCGATG
>JAPUFX010000193.1 GCA_027293415.1 Candidatus Methylomirabilota bacterium | reverse complement strand
ACTCGGTATCCACCCCCTACGAGGCCTCCAAACCCTTATGCCACCAATCGAAGCGGGAGGGTGAGGAGCGGTTTTTGCGTACGCCCGAATGATAACCCTACTGCTCGGGCCCCCGGACGCCCAGCCTGGGGGGTAGGGGCGAACAGGCAAAACGCCCTACCGGATCTTACCAGGTCCGAGAGGTCGCCTGGTCTTCTGGTATGTCGTGGATTGGCCCAAGGGAACAGGGAGTCCGTCCAGCGGGAGAAAAGCGGCTCTTTTCTGTCTCGAAGATGAGGATATTGACGCCTCCCGTATTTGGAACGAAATGTGCATTTGTCCCGGCGTGGAGCTGAACCGGAGATAGAATCATCTTCGGTGTTTGGGCTTCTGAGACGGAGGAGCATCGAATGAGCAAGCGGCTGATAGTCATCAGCGTAGCAGGCCTTGTTCTCATCGGTGGCGCCTACGGGTATACCAATTGGTATAAGCAGCCTTCGCAGACGCCGCCACCACCACGGCCTCGCCCTGTCCGGCAGGTGGCGAAGCCTCGACCGCCCCAGCCCACGACCGCGGCTAAGCGTCTCCAGGTGAAACCGAAGGCCGCCAGGCTTCCGGTAGCATCTAGTGCAACCGGACCCACACAGAAGCAGGCGGCAGTACCTCCCAAGGTCGCAGGGCCCAAGGCAAAGGAGAGCCCCAAGCCAGCAGTGAAGCAGCTGCCAGCATCTCTCAAGGTGGAAGGTCCCAAAGCCCCCTCAAGGGTAGCCAAACCGGTCGTCACGCCGCGGAAGAGCCCAAAGCCAGCGTCGTCTCGGGCCCAAGTGGAGCAGCCGACCCCAAAACGGTTGGCGAGGGCGACCGAGCCCACGACAAAGGCGGAAAAGCGGTACAGTGTCCAGATCGCCTCTCTGGTGATCGAGCGAAATGCGCTCTCCCTCAAGAAGCGACTGGAAAAGCTCGGGTACAGCCCGACCATCGAAAAGACCACTGCTCCCATCAAGCGCCATCGGGTCTACGCGGGTGAGTTTAACAGCCGAGACGCGGCAGAGCAGACCGCGCGGAGACTTGGGGTGGACGGGTTTCCCTCAAATATGGTCGAGACAGAGCAACGGAAGTTCGCGCTCGAGGTCGGGTGGTCCTTCAGTCTAGACGAGGCACTCGATCTGGCCCACGGTCTTCAGAAGAAAAACTATGCCTCGAAGATTGTCTCTAACGTCAGCCCCACCCCTGTACACGTCGTGCGGGTTGGAGCGTACAAGAACCGTTCGGACGCCGTGCGAGCGAGCGAGGCTCTCAAGACAAAAGGGTTCGCACCTCTCATTGTGCGGAACTGATCGTTTTCCTGAACCATCCATGTGACCCAGGCATTCGTTTCACTCTTTGGGGAGAAACAAAACGCCTTCCTGGGACGAAACAGGACCCTGGAGGGCGTTTCCTTTTACTGACGACCCAACGAACGTGCTGCCAGTTTTCTCACACGATGCTTATCAGTGTGGCGTCGGGGTGCCCAAATGGGAGAAATTGGTCTGGAGCTTGCAAAATATCCCGGGAGGAGCCCTGACTGGTGTTCAGCGTGGGCCCAACCGTTCATGAGGACTTGCCACGATGACCAATCCAGACAATAAAGAGATGCTGAGCATCATCATCCCCGCCGTGAATGAGGCTCACAATCTTCGACGACTCCTGCCGGACCTGTCAAAGAAGTTTCCTGGGGCAGAGGTGATTGTCGTGGACGGGGGATCGATAGATGGGAGCCCTCAGGTAGTACAACAGTTTCCCTTCGCCCGGTTTTTCGAGACCCCGCGGGGAAGGGCCCGACAAATGAACGCCGGGGCCAGGGAGGCCCGGGGGGAAATTCTTCTCTTCCTCCACGCCGATACCTCCTTACCGAATGGAGCCTTGGAGGCCATCCAAAAGGCACTGGGGGACCCCCAGATTGTCGGCGGACGATTCGAGATCGAGTTGGATAGCAGTCGGCCTATCTTCCAGGCCATCGCCTATTTTCTGAATCTTCTTCGATCCCGCCCCGATTTGATCGCGACCGGCGATCAGGCGGTCTTTGTGAGGCGGAAGACCTTCAGCGCGATGGACGGCTACCCAGAGATTCCGCTGATGGAAGATGTGGAGTTCATCAAAAACCTCAAGCGCCGTGGAAACATTGCCTACCTCCCTATTCCGGCAACAACCTCGACCCGCAAGTGGGAGCGAGAGGGGGTGCTCCAGACAACCCTCCTGATGGTGACCGTTTGGCTTCTCCACTTCATTCGAGTCAGCCCAGCGAGACTCCACCAACTGTACTACGGCTATACTCTCCCGACCAAATGACCCCTCATCCCTATTGTCGTTGCTGTCTTGGTGGTATTCTCTGGTGAGAGATTCATCGTCGCGATCGAGGGGAGCGGGTTTCAGCAAATGGAAGAGCTAGCATTTCTCAAAGATCTTATGCTCGTCTTCGGGATTTCCACCCTGGTGGTGTATCTCTTCCACCGGCTGCGGCAACCGGCTATCGTGGGGTTCTTGGCATCGGGAGTCCTTATGGGACCCCACGGATTGAGCCTCATCGCAGACGTGCATCAGGTGGAGCTGTTGGCCGAGATCGGCGTCGTGCTCCTCCTCTTCACCATCGGTCTGGAATTCTCGATCTCCAAGCTGAACCAAATGCGACAGCTGGTTCTGGGGGGCGGGAGCCTTCAAGTACTGGGGACCATTCTGCTTATTGGCGGAGGAGCCTGGCTTTTGGGCCTGCCGCCGGCACAGGCGGTCTTCTTTGGATTCCTCCTGGCCTTGTCGAGTACCGCCATCGTCCTCAAGATTCTGATGAACCGGGGGGAGATTGATTCTCCCCAGGGACGTTTTGCCGTCGGCATCCTGATCTTCCAGGATCTGTGTGTCGTTCCCCTGATGCTCCTGACACCCGTCCTGAGCGGGAAGGAGGCCACGAGTGCAGTTGCCATCCTCCTGGTCCTGGGCAAGGTTGCCCTAACCGTCACCCTCATATTTTCCCTATCCCGTCTCGTCGTCCCCCGGCTGCTCTTTGAGGTGGTGAAGATGAGAAGTCCCGAAGTCTTTATCATCTCTATTATTCTTATCTGCCTCGGAACTGCCTGGGCCACCGCCCAGATCGGCCTTTCTCTCGCCCTGGGGGCCTTCCTGGCGGGGATGGTCATCGCAGAATCGGAGTATAGCCATCAGGTGTTGGCAAACATCCTTCCACTGCGGGACGGCTTCATCAGTCTCTTCTTCATCTCGGTGGGGATGCTGATGGATGTTCGTACTCTCCTGAACCACCCCCTGGAGGTGGCCGGAACGCTTTCAGCAATTCTCATCGTAAAGACGGTGGTGGTGGTTGGGAGTGTTCTCGTACTCGGGTACCCGCTTCGCGTGGCAGTCTTGGTGGGGTGCGCGTTAGCCCAAGTTGGGGAATTCTCCTTTGTCCTCTCCCGCGTGGGGTGGGAGTGGGGGCTTATCACCCCTCAGCTGAACCAGTATTTCCTCTCTGCCTCGGTCATCAGTCTTCTCCTCACCCCTTTCGCAATTCACATCAGCCCGAAGCTGGCAGGTGGAATAGGCCGCCTGCGGTGGGTGGAGCGTTGGTTTCCGGGGCGTAAGTTCGAGGAACTCAAGCCTGAGCAGGTGGATATGCGAGACCACGTCATTATCGTGGGGTATGGCCCCGGCGGCCGAAACCTTTCCCGGGTCCTGAAGGCAATTGAGGTTCCCTATTGCATCCTAGAACTCAACGGCGAGACCGTCAGACGGATGCGGCGGAACGGGGAGCCCATCTATTACGGGGACGCTGCCAGCCCAGAGGTCCTGAAGCACCTCGTGATTCATCACGCCCGGGCTCTGGTGGTGGCGGTCTCCGATCCCGCATCGATCCGTCGGGCAGTTCGCGTGGCCCGGGACCTGAATCCGCGTCTTTACATCATCGTCCGGACCCGGTACATGGCCGAGATCGACGAGCTGTACTGTCTAGGTGCCGATGAAGTGATTTCGGAGGAGTTCGAGACCTCAATCGAGCTCTTTGCCCGCGTCCTGCGCCGTTATCATATCCCCCGGACGGTGATCGGCGAACAGATAGAGAAGATCAGGCAAGAGAGATACGAGATGCTCCGGCAGCTCGAGGGACCTCGGCTTGCCCAGGCAGAATTGACCCGGATCTTTGCCCAGGTCGAGATGGAGACCTACCTTGTCGGAGAGGGGGGCTCCACCACGGGGAAGACCATCGCCGAGCTCCACGTCCGGCGTCGGACAGGGGCATCAGTGGTAGCGGTGATCCACAACGGAAGGATCACAGCCAACCCGGGGCCAGAGCACCGGATCGCGGCGGGACAGGTTCTCGTGCTCGTAGGAAGCCGGAAGCAGGTAGAGGGGGCTTTGGCCCTCTTTGGTGAGGAAGCGAAAAACGCTTAGCACCATGACGAACCTCAAGTCATTCCTTAGCGGCTGCAGTCAAAATAAAGCAGCACCGAGAAACTCCTTGATATGAATAGCCGATTGGTGTATAAAAATTACCCCCCCACCCTCTTCATGACTACATCGCCATTAACGACGCAATTCGAGGTAGGTAAGCACACACGCTGGGAGGATTTGCAATGGAGATCGTGAGTCTCATTATTGCCGTCGTTGCCTTAGTAATCGCGGTCCTCGCCTATACACGGACCGGCGGAATCGAAGAGATGCGCCGTCAGGTGAAAGCCGCGGGCTCTGCCGCTGATACGCTCCGAACCAGGACCGCCAATGCGTTGGAGAAACTGGAGAGGAGCGTGAGGGGACCCCGCCAGCCAGCGCCCCCATCAGCTCCCACTGCTGCCGAGAAAGAAACCGAGGCCGAAGAAAAGGAAGAACAAGAACCAAAATAGCGATATCGGGTGATCGACCTTGTCTTGAACGAGGAGAGTTCTCAATGTCGGAGGTGTTGCTATGACGGAAGAACGAACTGAAGAACGGAGAGGTCTGGGCAGGATCTTCCGCTTGATCGCTATCTGGGTTGTCGTCATCGTCATCGCGGTGGCTGGCGGATTCGCGACGGGCTACTTTCTCCGGGATAAGGACGTGAGGGAGGCGCAACAGCTCCTGGCACAACAGAAGGCGGAGATGGCGGCCCAGATCAACTCGTTGGAGAAACAGGTCTTGCAGGCGCAGAAAAGCCAACTCGAACAAGCGCTGGTAAGAGCAAAAATGAGAGCAGGTCTAGAGGAAGTACTCGAGTTTCTGACCGAAGCCACGGCCGAAGTCGATCAGAGGAATTTTGGTAGGGCCTTGCAAAAGATCGGAGCTGCAAAAGGGGCACTCAACGCCGCAGGAAGCACAACTGCCTCTTTTCGCGAAGCCGTCAACGCCAAATTGGACGAAATCAGGGCAGGACTGGAACAGCTTGACGTGAAGACCGGGGAACAGATCTCCAGCCTGACGAAGGACCTGGAGAAAGGTGTGGCCCCGGAAAAGACGTCAGAATAGACGTGCGAGCGGAACCGGTGTCCCAGGCGACCCCTGGAGGTTTCCCATGGGCACAAAGCCCAGCCCTGACAAAGCAGAAGGCAAAGTAGCAGAGCTGCTCGCCGTCCTCCATGCCTCAAAGAAAATTCTTGTTCTTCCCCACGACAATCCGGATTCGGACTCGCTTGCCAGTGCTGCTGCCCTCCGGTCCCTTATTTCGCATAAACTGAAGAAATCCCTGATCATTGGCCTGAGCGGCATTATCGGCCGATCAGAGAACCGGGCGTTGGTGAAAGTTCTCGATATTCCCCTGGTTCCGCTGGAACAGATTTTTCCTGACTTTGAGGGGTCGGTAATCTTGGTGGATACCCAACCCGGCCGAACCAACACCGCCCTTCCCTCCCACATCACTCCCGTTGCGGTGATCGACCATCATCCGGATTGGGGGCAGAACGGGTCTGTACCTTTTGTCGACTTGCGTGAGAACTACGGGGCGGCCTCCACGATCGTCACCGAGTACCTCCAGTCCGCAGAAGTGCCCCTGAATCCCCGGGTGGCCACAGCCCTCTTTTACGGGATCTCCTCAGAGACACAGCACCTAGGGCGGGAGGCCAAATCGGCTGACATCGTCGCCAGCCAGTTCCTATACCCGTACGTGAACAAGCGACTCCTCGGTGAGATTGAACACCCGCTCCTTGCCCGTGACTACTTTCGTCTCGTTGGTCATGCCGTCCACAGCGCAGTGCTCTATGAAGACGTGGTGGTCACCATCCTAGAATCCGTTCCCTATTTGGAAGCGGTGGCCGAAGTGGCCGACTTTCTCATGCGGCTCGAAAGCGCCATGTGGTCTCTGTGTGTCGCCCCCCATGCGGGCCATCTTCACATCTCCCTGCGCACCAGGGATACCGAGGCCACCGCCGGTCTTCTCCTTGCCTCGATCTTGCCCTCCGGAATGGCAGGCGGACACGAGATGATGGCCGGAGGCAAAATCAAAACCTCACAGCGTACCTGGAAGGATGAGGCTTCCAAGATTGTGCAGGATGTTTTGGAAGCCCTCGGCAAGTCGAAAGCTCGTCCTCAGCCCCTCATGTAAACCAACCGGTTCCTCTTGGCTCGCCCGATGTCAGAAATCTAAAGGCGCTCAAGGCAAACAAAAAGCCGCCCCGAGTAAGGGCTGGCGCGTTGTAGTTTAGGGAGACGAAGGAGATTCCTTGCTTCGGCTAGTGCCGTTCCAACTTGATGAGTGGTTCGACAGGGCTTCGACGGTGAGACTTCGGCGAGCTCCCTTCGGGTCTGAGCCTCAGGGTCGAAGACAGTCGAACCGCTCAGCCGAACCGCTCACCACCCCGAGGAAGACGGTTCGAGAGCCTCACCGTCCCGAGGAAGATCGAGGGATCGAGGGGCCGAATTTAGGCGGCGTGCGTTGTTGCAATGGCCGCGAGCGCGTGGAGCGAGAAAGTTGGCAAAAATCGTTGGAACGGCACTAGCGTTTCTATTTCAGCTCAGAGGGTTTCTCGCGCAGGCGTAAGGCAATTTTGGAGGGGTTTACCCCTATAAGTTGCAGGCCAGGAGGGAGATTAATATCTTTGTCAGATATGGAGTAGCGATGCCGTCCCACGCTGGCCTTCCTGAGGTTGATGGCGACCTGCAACTGGTTGGGGTCTAAAAAGTTCAGCATCTCTCGTGATCCGCGAACGCGGACAAATACCTTCTGGACGTGCTTGCCCTCAATCGTCAGCTCTTGTGGCACATTGACGTAGACCACCGGTACCGAGACTCCCAGCTCTGCATTTGGATGCCCCACAAGAACAAACCAGAGCACGCTGACCGCGGCCAGCGCGCCCAGCTTGGGGCGCCAGTTATGAGTCACGAGCGCCTTGACGGCCCGGTGCCGCCTTGGCCTTTCCTCTGGCGTTGTCAGTCGCTCGCCGAGCCAGGTCAGGAGCTCCGCGGCGTTGTCGACGGTTGCGATCGTGCCGTGCTCAACGATTGACACCCTTCCACGCTCCTCGGAGACCACGACGGCGATGGCATCCGACTGCTCGGAAATTCCCAGAGCGGCCCGGTGACGGGTGCCGTAAGAATAGGAGAGTCGTTGATCTTCTGAGAGCGGAAGTACACAGCCGGCCCGATAGGCCCGTCCTCCCCGAATATAGAGTGCCCCGTCATGGAGGGGGGTCGGAGGTGCAAAGAGCGTCTCCAGAAGCTCTGGACTCATCTGCGCATCAAGCACCGTCCCTGGACTTTGTAGCAGGGGTTCAACGGGATCGTCCCGTTCAAATACCACGAGTGCTCCACAGCGCCTGGAGGCAAGCCTAAAGATCGCCTCCGTGACGGCGACCAGCCTCTCCTCGGGCAGCCGCACCCGGCTTGTCCAACGCCACAGGGCCTTTGCTCGCAGCCTGGGATTGATCTGCCCCAGCATGTGGCGGATCTCACCCTGAAAGATCACGATGACGAAGATCAGCGCGGCGGCCCACACGCCCCCCAACAGCCACGAGGTGAGAAATAACCCAGCACTCTGCGCGGCCAGATACCCGAGTCCCAAAACGGCAATACCCGCCACGATGCGCATCGCCCTGGTGCCGCGCAAGCGGATATAGACCTGATACACGAGGAAGCTCATGATGCCGATGTCGATCAGGTGTTGCCAGGGAAAGTACCGGAGAGCCTGCCATACCTGTTCGACCACTGGCCCGCCCCCCCCGAAAAACATCGTCCCAGATTCCATCACATGGTTTCCTGATGGCGTCGTTGGCGGTTCAGTAGAACAGTTTTTGCCGGGTAAAGGAGGCCCAGACAAAAGATCCGCGATACAGTATTGAGGACGCCATGAAGGTTGTTATGTCCGGTGGCATGCCCGGTCCGACGAGAATAAAATGCAAGATCGAGGCCAGAGTGAGGAGGCTGGCCTTCAACGGTTAGATTTCTGGTCAACGAGTCTTAGCGCGACCGAATTAATACAGTAGCGCTTGTAGGTTGGCGCAGGCCCATCATCGAACACATGGCCGAGGTGTGCGTCACACGCATCGCACAGCACCTCTGCTCTTCGCATGCCCAGGCTGCTATCGGGTTCAGTTCTTACAACCGCCGACGAGATCGGAGCCGAGAAGCTCGGCCACCCTGTGCCTGAATCGAACTTGGTCTCCGAGCTGAACAGGTCGTTACCACAACAGATGCATTGGTACATTCCGTCCTTTTTGCAGTCGTGGTACTCTCCCGAGAACGGTCTTTCCGTTCCCTTCATTCTACAGACCTTGAACTGCTCCGGGGTGAGTTCCTGCTTCCATTGCTCTTCGGTCTTGGAGTTCTTCTTGGCCATAGGTCACCCCCTCATTTTGGACACATCGCGAGAGAAGAGATCACGAATTGACCCATCAATCGACCCGGGTACATCCTTTCCACCAAAGTTTCACCCCGGGGATTTCTCACTTGCCCGGACGTGAGGGGAGTACCCACGCTGTTTTTCAATTATTTTCATTGCACCATAATACAGCAGCCCGATCACCACGATGCCAGCAATGACAGGCAAAGCAATGGCCAATACAGATAGGGCCATCGCTCCCCCGAGTTCCATCGTTGCTACAAAAGGATTTCCGATACCCGCTGTTGTCACCGTGGAGGCCCCTCGGGTTACGCCAGTCGCGACTTGAACCGTGCCAGCGACCCCGCCACCCACGATGACCGCAAGGGCCCACTTGAGAAATGGAGACATCCCGGAAACCGCTGAGGCCGTTACAATGATGCCGGCAACAATTGCAGCCGGGGTAGCAATGGTATCCAAGAGATTGTCGACCCACGGGACATAGTAACCGGCGATTTCAAGGCAGGTTGCGATTGCGAAGGCGGCCAAAGCGGGATAGGTCCCGATCCATTCAAAGCCAGGGGAGAGCGTGAGATGTCCCGCGAGAGACGCCATACTCATGGCGAAAAGAGGTACGAACACCCTGAGGCCACAGGCTGCACTTAAGCCGATACCCACACAAATGCTTACTAAGGTTTCCATGTCTCCTCCTCAATTCGCACGAGAATCACCCCAAATATCCTTCTTTTTGTATTCTACTCGATTAGACGGAGGACGGGCCCGGAAATTTATCTGTGGCGGATTCGGATGTTGATCCGTTCATTGTTCGAGATGGACTTTCATAAAGGTATTCAAGCCGGCCACATAGTCTTGCCTGCTTACGAGAAACCCATCGTTGTGACCACCGCGGATCTCCAAGAGCTGCTTCGGCTCGTGGGCGACCGCGTACAATCTGCGTCCGTGCGCGAAGGGGATAATCTCGTCGTCCCGGCTATGCACAATGAGTACAGGGCAATTCACAGACTGGAGAAGCGTCTCGGCGTCATAGCGAAATCGCGCCAGCCTCCGCGCAGGAATAAAAGGATAGACCTCCGCCGCCAGGTCGGGGACGGACGTAAAGGCAGACTCGATGATAAGCGCCTTGGGCGTGTGCTTGGTCGCCAGTTGCACCGCGATGGCGGCACCGAGCGAACGGCCAAAGAACACAATGTCTTTCGCTGCGATACGCCGGTCTTCGGTTAAGTAACGCCAGGCAGCCGCGGCATCCCGATAAGTGCCCTGCTCCGACGGTGCACCGGTGCTGCGTCCGTAGCCTCGATAGTCAAAAATAAATGTAGCGAGACCCAGGTCGTAAAAGACCTTGAGTGAGTCGAGGCGGTGAGAGATGTTACCGGCATTGCCGTGGAAAAACAGCAAGACGCCCCGCGTCTGGCGTACAGGAACAAACCAGCCATCAAGGGTCACGCCATCGTCGGTGACAATTTTTACCGGCTCATAGCTAAGCCCCACCATATCGGGGGTGGCAACAATGTCACGAGATGGAAGATTCGGCAGATAGAGCAGGTGTGATTGATAAAAGTACAAAAAAATCAGGAGGGCTCCATAGGACCCGGCGATCACTAGCACAATGGACCAGACGTGGTTCACCGACACCCCTGTACGCATCCTGAAGCTCTGATACCTCCATCAGGGATCCAACCCTCAAACTCAGCTTTTGGCTTTCAGTATCCCCCGCTGTCTGCGGAGTGTCAAGCGCGCCAACCCAGGTGTTGCGTATGACGAAATCACCCGGCGACTGGACGATCATTGGGAATTTCACCCATGATTGCTACGCTCGAGCTCGTGCCGATTCTATCGGCTCCCGCCCCTATCATTTGGAGAACCGTTCTTGCATCGCGAATACCCCCGGCCGCTTTTATCTTGGCATCATTGCCAACCACAGATTTCAAGAGTTTGACATCCTTTACGGTTGCCCCGCCGGCAGGATGAAAGCCAGTGGATGTCTTCACAAAGTTGCCTCCGGCGTGGACGACCAGCTTCGCTGCGTCACATTTCTCACGTTGCGATAATACCGCAGCTTCGATTATGACTTTCAGAATGGTGTTTTCACTTATCGCTGTGCGGACCGCCCGGATATCTTGTTCTGCCAGTATTCGATTGCCTTCTTTGAACCAGCCGATATTCATGACCATGTCAATTTCAGTCGCACCGTTGGTGATGGCCTCCCCCGCTTCAGTAGCTTTTAGCCTAGAGGTATGCGCTCCCAACGGAAAACCAACAACCGAGCACACCTGTATCCCAGCTCCCCGCAACGCTGACGCTGCAACATGCACCCGACAAGGGTTGACACACACGCCGTGAAAACCGTTCTCTTTGGCCTCCTGACAGAGCTTCACAACGGCTTCTTCCGTGGCATCAGGTTTTAAGTTCGTGTGTTCAATCCTGCTCGCGATGTCAACTCGGTTCATCGCAACCCCCGTCTTCTGCGCCAATGACTGTGCCAGAGTGCCGGGGCTCGGAAACCTTAGAGATGGGCCGCCTTCAGATACCGCTGCAGCACGACTTCAGCTTGCAGGATACCCTCGCGATCGAGCTCGACCAGCCCGGCTTCGTGAAGCTGCTTGAGGTTCAGGTTTGCTACGAACTCCCCGGCGAACGGGCTCCCCCCGAGCCCTAGGAGCGCCGCATCCAACGCATCGGTCCCTGCATCGTGCGCCGCACGGGCGTTTTCCAAACGCCTGGACAGAGACCACAAGACCATCAAGAAGGCGTGCCTGGCCCCCGAGATGGCCCCGCAGATCGAACAGGTCAAGGTCGCCCTGGCGGATCGCTTTGAGAATGTCGCTGTGCGTATGTTGACTGCGATTTCGGACAAGAACATCATGGCACTCGACGCGTACAAAAAGACCCTCTCGGCCGCGATCGGCATCGACAAAATGCGGTTGCTGAGAGAACAATCAACAGAGAATATCGCCCTCCATCAGATTGTCGAGGCCATCGAGCGCGAGGGAAGCAAGCCATCACCGAAGGAGCTGGAGGTCAGCGAGCGGCAGAAGGAAGTGGCGCAGCAGGGGGCTGTGCCCGAAATTGTGCCTTAGGCCCCACAATCAGAGCTAGGGCCACCACTCCCGCCTGCTTCAAGCGCCGGTTCTCCCGCTCCACCCGGTCCAGCCGTCGTGTCAGGCTTTCCATCGTTGGCTCGTTCATTGCTCCATCCCCCCTGTGTTCGGTCAAACAGCGTCCAATGCGTCTCGTCCTGTCTGCAAGAACCCCCCGGTCTGGCATGTTCCTTGCTGTCTCTATCTACCGTCGGTTCCTCGTGGAGGGCACACATGCCTGATGTGAAACTTCGCGACTCGCCGCGGTTCAAAGCTGAGATCCCCGTTCGATGCACTGCCTTGTGTGCCGAACCCTCCCATCAGAACCTACTGGGCGCCAAGACCAAGTGGGTCAGTGCCGCCAGAGCTTCACTCCTGCTCTACGAGGCTCTCCCCGTCGGGACTCCCGTGTCAATCCAGTTCTATGAGGAAGAGTCCCGGCCAGGATTCCTCTCTATCTGAGTAATCGTGCGAGCGATATCGGAGAAAATGAAAACGCCTTCACGGCTGTGCTTCACCCGAGAAGAGTGATGTACAGTTTGGGATAGGCCTAGTTGAAGAGTTTACCTAAATCACCGCGCATGAAAAGAATCAGTATGACAATGCTATTAATAAGAAATACAGTCAGACCCAAAAGAAGACCCACATCAAGGTTCCAATACTGGCGTTTATCTGGAAGTAGCGTCGACTCAGTCAGAGCTGTGCTAAGGCCATGCATGATCTCCAACACACGCTCGTCCGGACCTTCGTCCGCCAAGACGATCAATCCATCATCTAACACTAAGAATCCTCCTGACCACAGCTGCCCAGCGACATCTCGTAGCTTAACGAACGTGTCAATTATCTTGCCGTTCATGAGAAGCAGCCCTGCCAACCTTTTTTCAGCAGCATAGCACTTGACACCGGAGTAAGTCGTGGGAAGTGTGGTAGCGAATACGTTTCGGTGCTCACGCAAACCTAGCTCAATTGGACTAATTTGGTTCACATTGAAATAACATTGTAATCCCAGATTAAGGGGACGAGAATGGAAAAGTTTTAGTCTATTCCTTAGCGTACCGTCACTATACCAGTCACCAGCACTATCGTACCCTCCTCGACCCCGGTAATACCTGACCACATGCCCTTTGTAACGGCTCTCATAGCATTTCCCGAACAAGAATACGAAGGTGTCTGATAGGCGACCGAATTCCCATTTCGATTGAAACGGAATGTCTGTTGATTTGGACAGATTTCTGAGTTCTTCTGGTAACCTCATCGCACGAGTCCTGACCCTTCACGCTGAGATTGTCTTGTGAAGATGGGGCTATACCGCTTGCGCACACCATCAACTTGGCTTTCAATCATGACGACACGTTTGCGGTCCACACCCACGACACCACCAAGCTTCCGAAATTGGATTGTGTTGCCTCTTGCCCAGTAATCTTCAACCTCTATTTTTCGCCCATTGCGAAGGTGAATAATGTATCCTTCGTCTTGTTTAACGGTGGACGTCTTTTGGGCAGCAGCATAGGTGACGGGCTTGGGCGAAGGGGAATCTTTCAGACGAGCGAGAGCTGCTTTAACAGCTGTTGGGTTCCATCCCTTGATCTGTTCAGTGCCCACAACAATTAAAGGTACTCCCCTTCCCCTAAGTTTGTCGAATTGACGTTTCGCCTCGTATGACTTTTCTATATCGTATTCTACATAAGCTATATCATTACGAGCAAAGAATGCTCTTGCCTTCCGGCAATAGCCGCACCAAGAAGTTGAATACATGACTACTTGGTGAGAGCCGTTTAACTTGAAGTCGTTACCATCATTAGAATAACGCTCGATCTTATCCCAATGTTGATAACTGGCTAGAGCGATAACGAAGACAAACAATGTAAGCCATTTTCTCAATTCTATCTCCTACCTTGCACACCATGCTCTGCGAATGTGACACCCCGCTTTATCACGTTATGGCAAAGTGTCCGCGTTCAATCTTGTGCCCCTTGACTCTCCGCCGCCACTGTCACTCAATGAAAAAGCCCTCCCGAGCCGTGGGGAAGAAGGGGTGAATTGCCGGAAGGCTGAAGCGATTCGACACACAGTGCGTGCGGCTACTTGAGCAGGACTTTCAGCGACTTGATATCGCGGGCTTTGTATTCAAATGAAACTTTACCCCGGCTCACACGTCTCTCAATTCGCAACCGATCACCAGAGACACCGATCAGCCAGCCCTTTCGTTCAACATCATTTCTGCCGGTGAAGACGATCCGCGCGCCGATATAATCCCTTGCCTCGGCCGGGGAGATCACCTTGAACCACGGGCCCTCTGATACGGGATCCGGGGCCGTGATCGGCCTGCTGCGAGATTCCCGATGCTCGAGAACGGCCGCTTTTTCCGGTACAGGGGCAACGACGCGCTGGGGGGAGGGGCGCTTTACCCGCATGGGAGCCCTCCTCGACCGGGGTTGCTCGATACCCGGCTCCGTAAACAGCTGGTCAACACCCCCATCCGTAAACATGAGTTGCGGCGCCACAAACATGAGGAGCACAAAGGAAATGCTGAAAACGAGGAAAGGCTTTTTGACTTCGTCCCAGAATTTGATGCCGTAGATCACGGGTGTAATCGGTGATAAGGCGAATACGGCCAAACCCCACGTCGCACTCTTCTTGTAGGCGTGCACCACGAGCCTTATGTACGCCCCTAAGACGACCAAGAGAAGTACTATGACAATAAGCGCATACACGGCCACGCCTCCCCGGAGACGGACTCTCCTCTTATATAATCGTCAAAAAGGGCAGATTACTTGAGGGGGAAAATCGGGGAAACTGAGCACTGAAAGGGACTTATGTAGGGATGCGCCGAACTACGAATGGGCAGGAGGCGCTGTTTGCCACGCACGACGGGCTTTCCTGACGGATGGTCCTCCGTTACCATGCCGGCATGCGTACCTGGTCCTCGATGGGGAGAAGATGCACGACCTCCCGGGCCACCTCCTCAACCGACTTGCCTGTCACGTCGACCTGCCGCCAGCCATGAGTGACACACAGCTGCTCAGAGTGACGAAGCTCTCTCCGGACGTCCGCCAGTGAGATGTATGATTTCGTAGGCATCGCGAGGTGGTCAGCGCGGGCACGCCGCAATTCCACCAGCCGGTTGGGCTCCATGACAAGGCAAATGACCCGTTCGGACGGCAAGGAGAGCACCGCCGGGGCCAGAGGAATCTCGGGGATGATGGGAACGTTGGCGGCGAACCACCCCTGGTAGGCAAGGTACACCATCGTCGGCGTCTTCATCGTTCGGGAGACACCGACGAGGACGACTTCCGCACGGCCGAACTCGTCCGCACGCTGTCCGTCGTCGTGGCGGAAGGCGAACTCGACCGCCTCAACTTGCCTCGACCTGGCTTCGACCAGCTGCTTGAACAGCCCCGGCTTCTCTTGCGGCGTGAGCCTCAGGTGTGTGGCGAGCCGGTCCAACATCGGGCCCATCAGGTCCATCGCATCCACCCCGTGCGAACGGCATTCAGGGAGCATCAAGCGGCGCAGTTCGTTCGAAACCAGTGTATGAAGAATCAGGGATCGATGACCAGCGGCTTCCTGGACCACGGCCCGGAGCGACTCTGGCGTGCGGACATCCCCGTGTCGGATCACCGTCGCGGGTGCCCCCTCAAACTGCACGAGAGCGGATCGGACCATCCGCTCCGCTGTCTCGCCAGTGGCGTCGGAAACTACGAAAATCATCAGCATGGGTCGCTCGCTACCCTGTCGGTGGTCTCGAGGTGCAACACCACTTGTTATTTCTCCCCCATCTCCGTGATTTTGACCTTTTCCTTCAAGGCCGCGTGCGCCGCAGCCAGCTTCGCCACGGGAACTCGATAGGGGGAGCAGCTCACGTAATCAAGGCCAATGCGATGGCAAAACTCGACCGACTGGGGGTCGCCCCCGTGCTCGCCACAGATCCCGACCTCCAGGTTCTTCCGGGCGGAGCGTCCCTTTCGCACCGCAGTCGTCATGAGCTGTCCGACCCCTTCTTCATCGATACTGATGAAGGGATCTTCCTGTAGAATCCCCTCCTCGATATACTGCGGAAGGAACTTTCCAGAATCGTCCCGAGAAAAGCCAAACGTGGTCTGCGTCAAGTCATTGGTCCCGAAGGAGAAAAACTCGGCCGTACCGGCGATCCCGTCCGCCACGAGACAGGCCCTCGGCGTCTCGATCATAGTCCCGACCTCATACGCGACTTTCACGCCAAACTCGCGCATCACCTCGGCAGCCACCCGATCAATAATGGCCCGCTGGTGTCGGAACTCCGCAACGGTGCCCACCAACGGCACCATCACCTCGGGATGCACCTTTTTCTTTTCCCGGACCATCTGACAGGCTGCCTCGAAAATGGCCCGGGTTTGCATCTCCGTGATCTCTGGATAGGTGATGGCCAGGCGGCACCCGCGGTGTCCGAGCATCGGATTGGACTCCTGGAGCAGTTCTACCTTGCGCACGAGGCGATTTAAGGGGATTTCCATGTCCTCGGCCAACACTTCCAGCTCATGGGGGGTCTTGGGCAAGAATTCATGGAGGGGCGGGTCAAAGATGCGGATGATGACCGGCAGCCCCCCCATCTTCTCAAAGATCGCCTTGAAGTCGTTCCGCTGAATCGGGAGAAGCTTGGCCAGCGCCTTCCGCCGCCCCTCCGTTTCCTCGGCCACGATCATCTCTCGCATGGCGATGATGCGGTCCTCCGCGAAAAACATGTGCTCGGTCCGGCACAGCCCGATCCCCTCGGCCCCGAAATCCATGCTGGCGGCGGCATCGGTGGGGGTATCCGCATTGGTCCGGACCCCAATCTTCCGGTATGCATCGGCCCACTTCACAAGGAGCACAAAGTCACCCGAGAGCTCGGGCTTGATCAGGGGAAGTTGGCCCAGCATGACATCCCCAGTCGTGCCGTCAATAGTGATCCATTCCCCCTCTTTCACGGTACGCCCCCTGACCGTGAAGCTCCTCTCGGCCTCAGAAATGTCGATTTCGCCACAGCCGGCCACGCAGGGCCTCCCCATCCCCCGGGCGACCACCGCCGCATGCGAGGTCATCCCCCCTCTGGCCGTCAAGATACCCCGGGCCACATGCATCCCCCCGACATCCTCAGGAGAGGTCTCGGCTCGGACCAGAACCACCTCTTCCCCTCGCGCGGCCCAGGCTTCAGCCTCCTCCGCGCTGAAGACCGCCTTGCCGACAGCGGCCCCCGGAGACGCGGGAAGTCCGCGGGCCACTCGCTCGACCTTGGCCCTGGCATCGAGCATCGGATGGAGGAGGATCTCGACCTGATGCGGATCCACGCGGAGCACGGCCAGCCGCTTGTCGATGAGTCCTTCGCGCTGCATGTCCACGGCGATCTTGACTGCGGCGGTCGGGGTCCGTTTCCCCGTCCGGGTCTGCAGAATATAGAGTGTCCCGTCCTGGATGGTAAACTCGATATCCTGCATGTCTCGGTAGTGTTTTTCCAGCCTCCCGCAAATGCGGGATAATTCGCGGTAAGCCTTCGGGGAAATCTCTTTGAGTGTCTCCACGGGCTGCGGGGTCCGGATCCCGGCGACGACATCCTCCCCTTGGGCGTTCATCAAAAATTCCCCGAAGAAGCGCTTCTCGCCCGTGCCGGGATCCCGGGTAAAAGCCACCCCTGTCCCCGAGCGCTCCCCCATGTTGCCAAAGACCATGGCCTGCACATTGACGCCTGTCCCCCAGGTATGGGGGAGCCGGTGGATTTCCCGATACTTGATGGCCCGCGGGTTATTCCAAGAGCCGAACACCGCGCTCACGGCGAGCCGGATCTGCTGCCGGACGTCCTGGGGAAACTCTTGCCCGGTCCGCTCCCGGACCAGGGCCTTGTACCGCCGCACGACCTCTTGAAGATCTGCCGCCGTCAGCTCTGTATCCAGCTCGACCCCTCGCTCGCGCTTGCGCTTCTCTAAGATTGCTTCGAAGTGTTTGACGGGGATGCCCAGCGCCACATTGCTGAACATCTGGATGAAGCGGCGATAACTGTCATAGGCAAAGCGCGGATCTCGGGATCGCCCAGCAAGCCCCTCCACTGCCTGATCGTTGAGGCCCAAGTTGAGCACCGTATCCATCATCCCGGGCATAGACACCCGGGCCCCGGAGCGCACCGACACCAAGAGGGGTGCCTTCCGGTCTCCGAACGTAACCCCCATGACCTTCTCGAGCTTCCCCAGGTTCTTCTCCACTTGTTTCCACATCCCGGGCGGAAACTTGCCCTGCCGTTTCGTCGACTCGACACACGCTTCAGTGGTGATGGTAAAGCCCGGGGGGACTGGGATTTTTAGATTGGTCATCTCGGCCAGGTTTGACCCCTTCCCCCCCAGCAGGTCCTTCATTCTTGCCGACCCTTCGGCTCGGCCCCTTCCGAAGAAGTATACGTATTTTTTGGTCGCCATAATTCCTCCGGCCCGACGTCTTCCGTTGCGAATCTATGGTCCGATGGTCAGATTCGAAGACCTCCGCTCGTGGTCCCGAACCCCTTCAAAAGAAAAACGCGCTCCCGGCCGTACATCGTCCGAGAGCGCGTCTGAATAGGTGGTGTCCCGTCGTGTGTGCCCGACGGGGATCGGGATTGTGGTGCTATGTGCCACGGGCCACGTACTACGAGCCACGGGCTCACCCCGCTTCTATGGTGGTACTCCTGTTGAGAGTTTGAGTATCCCCGAACGAGTCAGGGGTGTCAAGGGCACGGACAGGGTGGCGACGTGTCAATTCGAACGCTTTACCGCCAGTCGCTTTCATTGTCGGTGTGTACTACGTGAGTGGTGCACCACACTTGGAACAGAATTTCGGATTAATCGACTTCCCGAGATATTTATTACAGGCAGGACATCTCCAGTTGAACAGCGAGAACCCGATACCACCAGTAAAGAGAACAACAAAAGCTGGGCCCCAGACCGTCGCGGGCATGCCGAGCATCACATGGTCAGGGTTCTCCCCAAAGAGGACAAAGAGGATGATCATCGCAATGAGGGAAATCGAGACGATGATCTGATTCCTCTTCCTCGAACCAAACTCGGTTTTGATAGACAGTTTTCCTCTTTCTGTGTACTGCATGGTTCGCCTCCCTACGTGCACTTGCTCGTTTGCCTTTCCCCCCAGAAATACCTCCTGCACTCAGGCTGGGAAGTGCAATTTCAAGGCCAAATACGCCCTCGATTACGCCTACCACCGGAATCGAAAGTACGGTCCGATTTCATGAGCGAACATCACCCCGATATACGTTAACGCGCCAACGGATGCCCCCATGATCAAAGCCAAAACGGTATGCGCAAAGATCGTAAACATATACTGTCGCATCTGCCTGAGCGAGAGGAAAAAGACCAGTAGCAGGATTATGCCAACCCCGGTCAACGCTTCCGGGCCGACCGAGGTGGGCAAGAAACCCCACGGAAGTTCTTTCCAATGGTTCACAACAGCCCTGACGGCCCCCAGACCTTGAGCGGACCTGATACGACCAAGATGGATTCCGACCGAGACACCCGTGACGGTTCCAGCTATCCAGAGCAATTTCATGGACCGGCCGAGGCGATCCTCGGGACGCGGCGCTTTGCTATCGGCCACCTTCGTGAGAAAGCGGGCTGCCTTTGGAGATACGAAACCGTGAGGACTCCACACCATACCCTGAGGGGTTCGGCAGGCTCGACACGTGGTCTTCGAATCCTTGTTCAAGACGCCACAGCCACATTCCCAGGACACTGTTACCCTCCCGTTCACAGAAGACGTTGCAATGGGTGTGCCGAAGGCATTTTGCTTTTAACTCTTTGCACCTGGTACATGCCACCACCTACGCGCTATATATAAGGTGCTACATGCCATGGGCTCACCCCGGTTCCATCTTGCACCTCTTACGGGGCCTGGGTATCCTTCAGCCAGGATAGACTGTCAAAGTCACCAGAGTAGGAGGACCGGTGAGTTTCTCGCGCGCCGTGTACGGCCAGATTGTGTGGATGATCCTCATCTTCGAGGGCGGCCTCCTGGGGCTGGCGATGGGCCTGGGCTGGTGGGTGGGACAGCCGCCTTTTGTGCATATGTCCCTGCATTGGCAAGCCATTGTCCTGGGGATCGTCGCCACCTGGCCGCCGCTTCTGGGAATGTGGTGGTGCGCCCGATCGTCCTGGGGGCCTTTGCGCCGCCTACAGCACGAGGTGTTTGAGAAGATCGTCCCGGTCTTCGCCGAGTGCTCTTATCTCGAGATGACCCTCGTCGCGGTCGCCGCGGGTCTGGGAGAAGAGGCCCTGTTCCGGGGCGTCATCCAGATCGCCCTGGCCGATCGGCTGGGGCCTCTCGGGGCCCTCCTGCTTGCCAGCGCCCTGTTCGGACTGGGTCATCTGCTCACGCCGACCTATGCGGCCATCGCGGCCCTTTTGGGCCTGTACCTCGGGGGGCTGCTCATGGTTTCCAACAACCTGCTGCCCCCAATCCTCGTGCACGCCGGCTACGACCTCGGCGCCCTGCTGTACCTCATCCGGGTCCACCACATCCGGCAACAGTCTCGCCCCACACTATAGCCCGGCTGAGCGGGCCGAACGCTTGAACAGCTTGACACGGCGCAGGGGAGACCTATTTTTCTATATGAGGGATGTTTACCCGTGGCACGACCGGGCCCCCGAGGAGGTGAGGGTGATGGTGTCGATAGCAAAGGCGCCGACCTGCTCAATCTGTGGGGGGATCCTCAGTGGTTTTCGACGGGATCCCGAACTACGGTTCCCCGTCTACTTTTGCCCCCACTGTGAGCCTACGGAGACGATGGCTCCCGCGGCTCAGGTGATGCCCGAAGCTGGTTATGAATTTGACGAAGAAGAGGTGGCCGTTACAGAGGAGGACCTTATCGAGGCTGCCTGACGGTCTGTGAGGAAAATCCAGATAGGGCCCGGCCCTGCCATCCTTGAAAAGCAATGGGTCGCCAGCAATGGCGACCGATTGTTTGTATAGATAGCTGAATGATTGATACGCCGTCGGATGTGCCACCGGTAGGATCTGCCTCGCCACCTTCAATCGCCCTTTTTCAGCCGCAGCTTGTCCAGCACCTTCTTCCTGAACCAATCGATATCCATAATGTAGCGTTCGTGGGTCCCTTTACAGACTTTCTCGAATTCGTCGGAGACCTCGAATACGAACCCGATCCGCCGCCCCTCCATCCAGTCCAACCGGACCGAGGCTTTGATCTCCATCCCCACGGGGGTGGAGGCGAGCTGTTCGAGTGTGATCTTCGTCCCCGCGGTGACCTGACCTGACTTCAAATAGGGAGCGACTGCCTTGGCCGCGGCAGCCTGGACGAAAGACACGAGGGAGGCGGTTGTTAATACCTCGGGGAACTCGGCAAAGAGGAGCGAAGCGGTCTCCCCCGGCTCAACAACCATCCGTTCCTCATAGGCCAATCCCACTTTAAGTCCTTCCATCGTTCCTCTCCTCGGCATGATGTTCCAGGCACTACCAAGTCGCACAGACTACAGCATGGCAACGAATTCTTTCCAGGGGGTCGCCACTAACGTCTCGGTGGTTGAATGTCCGTAGGCACGGATCATCATGGCCGCCTTTTCAACTTGCTTGAGATCATCCGACTCGAGAATATCCACGGCATCGAAGCGGCCCAAGGTGGCAAAACTCTGCTTCCAGGTCACCCCAGGGCATTCACTCTTAATTTTGGCCGACACGGTAGCGGCTAATTGCTTAAACTCTTTGGGATCTCGGAACGCTTCAGGGGAAACCCGACTCAGGATGCTATAGCTTGCCATGTGATACCTCCTTTCTACCGGCGCTTCACCGAACGCCTTTTTTCGAACCTAGAGCCCGCCGATGCGTAAATTCATTTCAGGATGTCGCACCGGCGGAGAGTTTCTGGGCGATCTGGCGGATGTGCGACTCGATCCCCTTGAAATAGTCGATAATGGCCACATACACTGAAGAGGCCCTAGGCATGCCTACGCCTTTGACCAACCGCTGCTGATGGAACACGGTGTACTCGTTGGCCATTTCCTCGTACCGTTGCCCTTCCTCCACCATGTGTTTGAGGAGGACCCTATTTTTTGTACGGATCACATCCCGGACGCACTCCACGAGCCCGATCGCCTGTTCGAAAAGAGAGTTGACCTCGCTCATCTCCTGATCGGTGAAGAGGATTCCCTCTCGAACCATCGTCCTAATAGCCCTGACCAAGAATTCGATATTGTCCCCGATCCGCTCCAGGTGCATCGGGACGAGCAAGAGCTCCTGATCCGCTCCCAGGGCCGCCGCCTGGCCGGCCGATTTCTTCACGGCCAACTTCGTGAGCGCCTTCTCCCGCTGGTGGACCTCCCGGCCAAGTTTCTCCGCCAGCTCGAGCGGCCCCTTATACTGCTTCCTGAAGCCCTTCCACGCCAGCTCCAGCATCTCTATCGTCTGCTGAGACATCTCATGGAGCTCGCCCCGAACCCCCTCGGGCTTCCCAACGACCGCCTCTGAATCCATGGTCATCCCCCCTATTCCACCTTACAACTTCAGTGCCTTGAACCGCCCTCTGGGCGGAGAATTAAGTTCCACATTCGGAGCCCTATGTTTGGTCGCGCCTTCAAAATAAAAACGCCCTCCGGGCCGTGCTCCGCCCGGGAGGGCGTCTGAGTGTCTAGTGCGCCACCAAAACTGCCACTGGTGAGCCCGGGGGCTCTATTCACCCCGGTTTCATTGGTACATCTCCTTAGAGTCGAGAGCCCTTCGACTCTGCTCAGGGCAAGTTGAGAGTTGAGTGCCAACGCGACGACACGAGGGGTCGCAACGGTGCCTATGGTGTACCCCGATACCTATACCCCTTGTCAAGCCCAAACCGCAGATGGACGGCATCTGACGGTGAGCGGCTTTCGGTATGATGCAGATCATCTTTGTGGATAAAAAGGAAAAATTGTGGAAAGCTGGGCGTAGGGGGACGCGTCTTTGCCGTTCATCCTGCAGCCACGAAGGCACTTCATATTGAGGGTGTGCCGGCGGTGGGTCCGGGGCTACGTGCCACGAGCTACGTGCCTGCCTTAATTTAGATCTCCTGCATACCCGATTGCTTCAGCAGCTCCAGGGCCTCGGACGCAGGGGCATAGTCGGGATCGATCGCGAGGGATTTTTGGAACTCCTTCCTGGCCTTTTCGAACATTTTCTTTCTGAGATATATCCTGCCCATGTTGTAGTGGGGAAACTGATAACAACAGTATCTCTTGGCGCGCATGGCCTTTTGGAGATAGGGGATGGCCTCGTCTTCTTTTCCTTGGTCCATGAGATAGACCGCAATATCATTATAGGGGTTACCAAAATCGGGATCGATGCGGATCGCCTTTTCCGCTTCCTTGATGGCCCGCTTGAGGTTTCTCATGTGGCTGTAAGTCCACCCCATGTACGTGTGGGCCTCCGCCGTTGGTTGGATCTCCAGCGATTTTTCGTAGAGTCGGATCGCCTCTGCAAATCGGCCCATGAGAGTCAGCATATACCCGCTGTTGTAGTACTGCTCTGCCCTTCGGCTCTTCTCCGTGGATTCTTCCTGTTCCGCATGAGCGACCGATCCGAGGAGAAAGAGCAGTGAAATCAGCCAAATAGCGATATTGCTTGGCCTTCTCATTTATCTTGCTCTAAAACGTTGATTGGACCCAAGGTGCTACGTGCTACGGTATTCCTAAGGGGGCCTAAGTATCCCTGACCGAAGGGAGGGTGTCAAGGGCACTACAGGAGGGGGGTAATGAATAACACGTGCCCCCTTCCCATATTTTCGCTCAAAAAGCGTCCAATGCGTCTCCTCCTGTCGGCAAGGACCCCGCGCTCTGGCATGATCCTTGCTTTTATTCGCTGTGGAGGCAACTCGTGTCTACCGATACAAACATCCGCCGTTACCCACGCCTCGTGGCCTATTTACCCGTTCAGTGCTCTCCTGTAAGTCACGGGCGGCCCAGGACGATGGCAATCACCGGTAAGACCAACTCCATCAGTCCCGGTGGACTGGGACTCCTGCTGCCCGAGAGCATCCCCCTCAGGACCTCGGTAATGGTCCAGGTCTGTTTGGAAGAACCGCTATCCGGACTTGTCATCTGGCATGACAGACCCACGTTAACCGATCTGGGAACCCGCATCCCCCACGGCGTGGCCTTCGACCATCTGATCGACTCAGACTTGATACTCCAATGGTTGCGTAACGCCAAACGACAGGCCTATCGCCGAGTCCCGGTCCAGTTCGATGTCAAGTTCACCCAGGCGGGAAAGGCCGGGCATGGCACTTGCGTGAACCTGAGCAGGGACGGGATGTTCATCGGGATCAACCACCCCCCCCTACCCGGCACTGAGATCTTGCTCCGGTTCAACCTGCACGGTCCTTCCCACACATTCTCGATCCCTGCGCAAGTAGTATGGACGCGCGGGGAGGAACTCTCGCCGAGTGCCACCACCGGAATGGGAGTGAAGTTCCTCGAGGTCAACCCCTCTTTAGAGGCTGCCCTGATAGACGCTGTCATCGATCGGCTTCGCGCGGAAGCCTCTCCCTCGCCGGATTCCTCCCAGTCCGAATAACCAAGCGCCAGATGTTGGTGACGGAAAATGAACACGCCCTCCCGCGACTGTTTCACCCGTCCTTACCCCGGTTCCATCCCTGCTACTCCTAAGGGTCCCAAGCATCCACTACCGCTACAGAGTATACCAATATTCTTTCGAGTGACGTACGGCGCGCAGTCGATGGTGGCGGGGGTGGGCCGGGGATTATGATCACCCGGGATAAATTGTCAAATAGAGCCTTGACACCTTCCGCGATTGTGAAAAAGTCAAATGTCCCCTTTATTAGGACTTCCTAGCGGGATTTTTTGGACTTGGGCGCGGCCTTGGTTTTCTTGCTAGAGTTAACTGGAAGAGGATCCCACCCAAAGTGGAACCTGACCTTGTTCAGATACTCCCGGTTGTTGTCACAAAAAGCCACCCACTTTTCATGTCCCAGTGCCCAGTTTTCCCATGCGGAGGCATGCGTGAAATACGGTTCACT
>JAPUFX010000192.1 GCA_027293415.1 Candidatus Methylomirabilota bacterium | reverse complement strand
AAGGGTACACCCTGATCGAGCGGGCAAAGCCAACTTGTTGGTTTAGTGGTGCGCCCAAAAGGATTTGAACCTCTGACCTGCTAATTGGTAATCAGATTCACCTGAGCAGGGTGCGAAGGACGCGGCAAAACATACCCTTTTGTGACCCAAAAACGCAACTATGCAACCGACCTTCTACATCTGAAGCCTATACCCACGCCCACCCATCTAGGTTCCCCCTGGTCACCCGCCACGAAAGAGCGAGCGTAAACAACCCCAACAACGTGAACATGGTCGGGGATGGCGTGGAGGCCCTGGCCTTTACCGGGGCCTGCACCTGGCACGCAAACTGCTGCACAACCCCGCCGGGGGACCGTGGATAGTTCCCCAGGGCGCCCAAGTCCGTCGAGTCGTTATGGCTGACCGTTGTGAATCTACCGCCGAAAGGAAAGCGATGAGCGATAAGCCCATCACAGTGCTGCTGGTCGAGGACAGCCCCGGCGACGCCCGCCAGATCCGGGAGATGCTGGCTGAAGTCAGGGGTACGTCATTCACCGTAGAGTGCTCCGACCGGCTTACGACCGGCCTCAAGCGCCTGGCCGCTGGCGGCAACGACGTGGTCCTGCTGGATCTCTCTTTACCAGACAGCCACGGGCTTGACACGCTGGCCAAGATACGCGCCCGAGCGCCCCAGGTTCCGATCATAGCGCTGACCAGCCTTGACGAGGAAGCAGTGGCAGTGAAGGCCGTCCGGGAGGGGGCAGAGGATTGTCTCGTCAAGGGGCGGCTCGACAGCAATCTGCTGGTGCGGGCCATCCGTTATGCTATCGAGCGCAAGCGGGCCGATGAGGCTTTGCGGGCGGCCAAGGAATACGCAGAGAACCTCATCAATAGCTCTTTAGACATGATCATATCCGTGGATGTAAACCGGAATATCGTGGAGTTTAACCGAGCCGCCGAACAGGTCTTCGGATACAGCAAAGCAGAAGTCTTGGGTAAGTCCATCGACCTCCTGTATGCCGACCCATCCGAGGGAGGCCAGTTGCACAAGAACACTCATGATGGCGGGTTTACAGGAGAAGTTACGAACAAGAGAAAGAATGGGGAGATCTTTTACTCTTACGTTTCTGCATCGGTGATGCATGACGCAACTGGCAGGGTGGTAGGTGTGATGGGGATATCGCGCGACATCACCGAGCGCAAGCGGGCGGAAGAAATAATCGTACACCAAGCGTATCACGACGTCCTAACAAACTTAGCCAATCGCAGGTTGTTTGTGGATCGCCTGACCGAGGCATTGGTCCGCGTCCCATGGCATAAACGGCTAGTGGCTGTTCTCTTTCTCGACCTCGATCACTTCAAAAGTATCAACGACGCGCTGGGGCACAGTCTGGGTGACCTTCTGTTGAAAGCCGTAGCTGAGCGACTTACTGCTTGTGTCCGAGAGGGCGATACCGTTGCGCGTCTAGGGGGCGATGAATTTGCGATTAGCCTTGCGGACGTCGCACGGGCAAGCGATATTCCCAGGGTGGCCCAAAAGATCATTGATGCATTGTCCGAGCCCTATCTCCTGGAGGGTCGTCAACTCTTTATCACTACCAGCATCGGAATCAGCATCTTTCCCGATGACGCACAGGATCCCGAGACTCTTTTAAAACATGCTGATATTGCCATGTACCGAGCCAAGAAGCATGGAAGGAACAATTACCAGCATTATTCCCCGGATATGGATGCTCACGCTTTTGAGCGGCTGGCAGTGGAAACGAGTCTGCGGCACGCACTAGAACGAGAAGAGTTCTTCTTAGCGTATCAACCCCAGCTCGATATTACGACCGGCCGAATCATCGGCTGTGAGGCCCTGGTGCGCTGGCAGCACCCAGATCTGGGAATCATGCCGCCGGGCAAATTTATACCCCTCGCGGAAGAATCCGGCCTGATTGTGCCGCTTGGTGAATGGGTGCTTCGCAGCGCCTGTGCACAAAACAAGGCCTGGCAAGCGGCCGGCCTTCCACCTATACATGTGGCGGTGAATGTATCGCCCCGCCAGCTGAGACACGAGAACCTCGTCCAGACGGTAGACCGGGCGTTAAGGGAAACGGGACTTAGCCCCAATTACCTTGAATTGGAATTGACAGAGAACATCATGCAAGATCCGGAGGGGGCGATGAGATTGCTTACTCAGTTGAAATCCATCGGGGTACACATCGCAATAGATGATTTTGGAACCGGGTATTCTTCATTAAACTTATTAAAGCGTTACCCCATACACAAGTTGAAAATTGACCAGTCTTTTGTGCGTGACATCACAAACAATCCGCATGATAGGGCCATTATTACAGCGATTATCACGCTGGCCCACAGTCTGAATCTCAAGGCGATTGCCGAAGGCGTAGAAACGCAAGAGCAATTGGCGTATTTGCGCTCGCTCAAATGTGATGAAGCACAGGGGTATTTACTTGGCCGGCCTATGCCAGCTCAAGACGCATCAAAACTATTGGCTCAAATGGGGACCAAGGTAGCGCCCCATAAATCCCGAAAAAGGGGCGTCGCGCCACGCTCGAGCCAACGCGGTACGAGGGCGGCTAAGGTTCGTCGTTAGACATAAAGCGTGCCCTGGGGTCGCATCTTTACTCTTGAGTCAAATCGGTCGCCATAGGGGTATATGCCGGGCTCAATACCGTACAACTCTGGGGCTGGGAACAATTAAGGGTCGGGGGGTTGAAAAGTGCCTGGTGATTTGGTGCGCCCAAGAGGATTCGAACCTCTGACCTGCGGATTCGTAGATCGAGGCGCGACACAATAGATTCAATAACTTCAAAGACTTAGGTGTGCAGGACACGGCCAAACGTGACATTTCGTGACCCAAAAACGCAACTGTTGTGAGTAATTGAACTTATCCCCTTTTCTCTCCCCCGGATGCGAGGGGATCTCCAGCGCGAGATGCAACGGGATGCTGGATTGAGAAAGCTTTTCGAGAGCGTAGAGCGAGGCATATTGACTCACAAGTAAAGATTTGACCCCATAACTTGTAGCTTGTATGGCTCCCTGAACCTGACCCAAATAGAAAGGGCCCCGAAAATCTCGAGGCCCTTTCTGTCCTGAGCTGCATCCGACCAACTATCGCTTGATGACGTTGGCCGCCTGCTTGCCCTTTGGTCCTTCCACGACATCGAACTCAAGCGAGTCCCCCTCGGACAGGGTCTTGAATCCGCCGCCTTCGATCGCCGAATAGTGCACAAAAACATCGTCGCCGTCTGGTCGCTCGATGAATCCGTAGCCCTTGGCGTCGTTGAACCACTTCACGGTGCCAGTGTATGCCATGTTCCTTTCTCCCTCCTCTCTTTTTAGGATCCCCGGGCGCTGCCCGGGGGTAAGGTCCCGTCGAAACGAGACCTGACCGCATAAAAAAACCGCAAGGGCTTTTCATGAAGCCCTTGCGGTTTCCGTTTCCACAACAAGCCAAACACGAAAGCTGACAACAGAATAACCTGTCGCTCTCTTCCTGTCAAGCGGTATTTTCTTATGCTGGACATGGAAGAGTGGAGGCGAGGTCAAGTCCTGCAACAATACATTCACGGGAAAGGAACCACGGGTGAGCATCTGCCTTGACCTATTTCGCATGCTTGCCACACCATCCGCAGTGGCGGATACTGAGGCCCTCCTCATGAGACGGACAGATGGAACCGGGGTTGGCGTAGCTCCTGGCCCACCTCCGGCACAAACGTTGGCCCGCCAGCTACATCATGGGCCCTACAGGAAATCCCAGTGCAGATGCATTTACGAGCGATCCCATTTAGGGTATAAGATATAAGAATGGCAGTGTCTGCCACATTGGTTATGCAGCCCAATTGTAGATGGGCCGCGCAGGATATAGAGTCGTGATCGAGGCGCCCGCACGGCGAGAACGCACGCAGTCGCTCGGGGAAGAAATCGCGAACAGCGTCAGCCATGGTGTCGGCTTGCTGGCGGCAGTGGCTGCTGCCCCAGTTCTCGTCCTTGCCGCACTTCAGCGTGGCGGCGTATCGGGAATTCTGGGCGTGAGCGTCTTTGCGGCGACGATGGTGGTGCTGTACCTCGCATCCACGCTGTACCACGCGTTGCCAAAGAATCGGGCCAAGCGGGTATTCCAGGTTCTCGATCACGGAGCGATCTACCTCTTGATCGCGGGCACGTACACGCCGTTCACGCTTGGCGTGCTCCGCGGCCCGTGGGGCTGGACGCTGTTCGTGCTCGTGTGGAGTCTGGCCGTTGCTGGTATCGTCCTCAAGGCTGTCGGCGGGATACGGTACCCGGTCATTTCGACATGCGTGTATCTCGCCATGGGGTGGCTCGTCCTCATCGCGGTAAAGCCATTGGTGCTCCGTGTGCCACCGTGGGGTCTGTTCTGGCTCCTTGCAGGCGGCATCGCGTACACGGGGGGTGTAGTGTTTTTCGCCGCGAAGCGGGTCCCCTACAGCCATTTCGTCTGGCACCTGTTCGTTATGGCAGGCACCGCATGTCACTTCATCGCGGTGCTGTGGTACGCGGCCTAAGCGAACAACGCCATAGAGACTCTTGACGCAATGGTCTCTGTCGAGGGTGAGAACATGCGTCAGGTCACCTGGGTCGTGATCGACGAGGTGAAGCGCGGCGATTGGGGGATCGGTGGAAAGGGATTGACTACCCAGGATGTCAAGGAGCTCGCGGCAGGGTAACCTGACGAAGTAGTCGTGCAGAGCACGGCGAACCAGACGCCCTCTCGGGTAGCGGCCCGCGAGGGCGTTTTGCTTTTTCCTGCGGGCCATGGATTAGTGTCGATATGGTGGTGCGCCCGGAGAGATTCGAACTCCCGACCTCCTGGTTCGTAGCCAGGCACTCTATCCAACTGAGCTACGGGCGCCCTGTGAAGCAGCTGTCGGCTGTCAGCAGTCAGCAAAGATCCTTATTCTCGCCTTCATGCTGACAGCTGATTGCTGACAGCGGACTGCTGAAAATGGCGGAGAGGCCGGGATTCGAACCCGGGGTAGAGCTCATCACCCTACAACCGCTTAGCAGGCGGCTGCCTTAAGCCTGACTCGGCCACCTCTCCGTTTCATTCGCTTATAGTCGAGGGCGGATAGTTGAGAGCAAGAACCAGAAAGCCGAGATTCTGCCCTCAACTCTCAACTGTTAGCTCTCAGCTCTCGCCTCTGGACGCTCAGCTATGCGCTCTGAACGATTGCGTGGCGGAGGGGGTAGGATTCGAACCCACGAGGCTCATCGCCTAACGGTTTTCAAGACCGCCGCCTTAAACCTGACTCGGCCACCCCTCCATTCGGTTCACTGCTCACCGTTCAGGGTTCACGGGTAAAGCCAATCCATTATAGCTCTTCTGACTGTGAACTGTGAACTGTCAACGTGATCCCGCTAGGCGGGGCCTAGTGAGGTTCGATCTTTTTCAGGCCTCCCATATAGGGCCTGAGCGCTTCGGGGATGGTCACGCTGCCATCGGCTTCTTGATAGTTCTCGAGAATGGCGGCCCAGGTCCGGCCGATGGCGACGCCAGAGCCATTGAGGGTGTGGGCAAACTCGACCTTGGCCCCGGGCGCGGGGCGGTACCGAATGGCGGCCCGTCGCGCTTGAAAGTCCTCGAAATTGCTGCAGGAAGAGATCTCGCGGTACACCTGCTGGCTGGGAAACCAGCCCTCGATGTCATATGTCTTGGCAGCCGCAAAGCCCAAATCGCCCGCGCAGAGTGTCACCACGCGGTGGGGAATGCCCAGCCGTTTCAAGACCTCTTCGGCATCGCGGGTCAGCTGCTCTAATGCCTCGTACGACTTCGCCCCCTCGGAAAACTTCACCAGCTCGACTTTGTTGAACTGGTGCTGGCGGATAATCCCGCGCGTGTCCTTCCCATATGAGCCCGCCTCGCGGCGGAAGCAGGGGGTGAACGCGACATAATTCCGCGGGAGGTTTCCGGGCCCGAGGATCTCTTCCCGATGGATGTTGGTAACTGAAACCTCTGCGGTGGGAATGAGATAGTAAGGGTCGTCTGCCATCCTGAACAGCTCCTGGGCGAACTTGGGCAGCTGTCCGGTTCCGGTCATGCTGTCTTCATTGACCATGAGGGGCGGGACCACCTCGGTGTAGCCGTGCTCCCGCACGTGCAGATCGACCATGAAGTTGATGAGGGCCCGCTCCATGAGGGCCCCGTCTCCCTGCAGGAGGGGAAAGCGGGCTCCCGCGATCCGAGCGGCCCGGGCAAGATCCAGGATCCCTAATTCCTCTCCGATCTCCCAGTGGGGCCTCGGCTCAAAATCGAACGTCCGGGGCGTCCCCCAGAGGCGGACCTCAACGTTGTCTTCTGGGGTCTGCCCAGCCGGGACTGAGTCGTGGGGGAGGTTCGGGACCAGAAGCAGTAGGTGTTCTAGTTCATGTTCGAGGGCCTGCAGACGATCCTCGCCCTCCTTGAGGGCGCTCGAGATTTCCCGGCTCTTGGCCATCATCTCCTGGGCCTCGCCGCCAGCCCGCTCGTCGCCCTTCAGGTCGCGTACCCGTTCGGAAATTGATTTCTTCTCACGCCGGAGGCGCTCGACTTCGGTCACCAGCCGCCGCCGCTCGGCGTCCAGCTTCAGCAGATTGTCCAAATCGTACGCCCCGCCTCGCTGCGCCAGCTTTGCCCGGATGAGGTCGGGGTGTTCGCGAATGAGCTTGAGGTCCAGCATCTCCCTGCCCCCTAGGTCTGCTCTGGCTCCTCCTGGGGGGTTTCCTCGCCCACGCCTTCCTCTTCCTCCGTCACCAGGGCCGTCACCGCGCCAACTCGGCCCCTTTCGCCCAAGCCCTGCAGCCGCACCCCCTGTGCCGCCCGACCCGTATCGCGAACCTCTCGAACCGCAAGGCGAGTGATCTTCCCTTCCTGAGAGATCATCATGACCCCGTCATCTTCCCGGACCTGTTTAATCCCCACAACCGGTCCATTCTTGTCGGTCACCCGAATGTTGATGATCCCTTTGCCGCCCCGTCCTTGGAGCCGGTACTCGGGAACATCGGTCCGCTTCCCGAACCCCCGCTCGGTCACGGTCAAAATCTTCGCCTCCTCGGACACGATTTCCATTCCCACCACGTGGTCTCCGCGTCCAAGCTTGATCCCTGTAACCCCTCGGGCTGTCCGGCCCATCGGACGCACATCGCCTTCACGGAATCGGATCGCCATACCCTTCCTGGTCCCCAGGAAGACGTCCTCCGTCCCCCTCGTCATCGCAACACCGATCAGCTCATCCCCCTCATCCAGCGACAAGGCGATGATCCCTCCTGCCCGCGGATGCGCATAGGCGTTGAGTTCCGTCTTTTTCACGACCCCCCGACGCGTGCCCATAATGAGATACCGGTCGACCTCGAACTGGCGGATGGGAATCGTGGTGGTGACATGCTCCCCCGCCTGAAGCTGGAGGAAGTTGGCAATGGCCTTGCCCCGGGCCGCCCGGCCGAGCTGGGGAAGCTCATGGACCTTCAGCCAGTGGACCCGGCCCAGATTGGTGAAGAAGAGCATATAGCTGTGGGTGGTAGCCACAAAGAGGTGCTCCACGTAATCCTCCTCCTTGGTGGCCATGCCGGTCATCCCTTTTCCACCCCGCCGCTGAGCGCGGTACACATTAAGCGGACTTCGCTTGATGTAGCCCCCGTGGGTGACCGTAATCACCATCTCCTCATCGGCCACCATGTCTTCGAGGCTTATCTCGGTCGCCTCCGCCTCGATCTGTGTCCGCCGGGGATCACCATAGGTCTCCTTCAGGGCCACCAGCTCTTCCTTGATGATCTGCCGCACTAGCCCCTCGCTCTGGAGGATGGCCTGTAGCCGCGCGATGGTCTGCAGGATCCCTTGGTACTCTTCCTGGATCTTCTGCTGTTCGAGTGCCGTCAGCCGCTGCAGGCGGAGGTCCAGGATCGCCTGGGCCTGGACCGGGGTCATGGAGAACCGCTGGATCAGTCCTGTCCTGGCATCGTCGACCGTTCGCGAGCGCCGGATCAGGGCGATGACCTCGTCCAGGTGGTTCAGCGCGATCCGGTAGCCCTCGAGGATGTGGGCTCGCTCCTCAGCCTTGCGGAGGTCGAAGCGGGTCCGGCGCAGGACCACCTCTCGGCGGTGATCAATGAATGCTTGCAAGATCTGCTTCAAGGGGCACACCTTCGGCTGGTTATCCACCAGGGCCAGCATGATCACGCCAAAGGTGGATTGCATGGGGGTCTGCTTGTAGAGTTGATTCATGATGAGCCGGGGTGCCTCATCCCGCTTCAGCTCTACGACGATCCGCATCCCTTCGCGGTCTGATTCGTCCCGAAGATCCGACACTCCGTCCAGCCTTCGGTCGCGGACCAGCTCGGCGATCCGCTCGACGAGCTTCGCCTTGTTCACCTGATACGGAAGCTCCGAGATGATAATGCTCTCGCGGCCTCCGCGCCCCTTCTCCACGAAGGCCTTGGCCTGCATCTGAATCAGGCCCCGGCCGGTCCGGTACGCCTCCACGATCCCTGCGCGGCCGCGGATGAGTCCCGCTGTCGGGAAGTCCGGCCCTGGCAGGACCGCCATGAGCTCCTCCAGCGACGCGTCGGGGTTCTCCAACTGAAGGATCGTCGCATCCGTGACCTCACCCAGGTTATGCGGCGGGATGTTGGTGGCCATCCCGACGGCGATTCCCGAGCTCCCGTTGACGAGCAGGTTGGGGATTGCGGCAGGAAGGAGGGCCGGCTCCTTAAGGGTGTCGTCAAAGTTCGGGACAAGGTCGACCGTCTCTTTGTCGATGTCCCGGAGCATTTCCTGGGCGATTCGGGCCAGGCGGACCTCGGTGTATCGCATCGCCGCCGGCGCGTCCCCGTCCACCGATCCAAAGTTCCCCTGCCCGTCGATCAACGGGTACCGCATAGAGAAATTTTGCACCAGGCGGACAAGCGTGTCATAGACGGCGGTGTCGCCATGAGGGTGGTACTTCCCCAGGACCTCTCCGACCACCCGGGCTGCCTTCTTATAGGGGCGATTAAAGGGAAGCCCCAACTCTTGCATCGCGTAGAGCACGCGGCGGTGGACCGGCTTGAGCCCATCCCGGATATCGGGCAGGGCCCTGCCGACGATGACGCTCATGGCGTAGTCGAGGTAGGACCGGCGCATCTCGTCGTGGATGTCGGTCGGCCTCACCTCGCCGATTCGCGGCTGCTCGATCCGATCCTCTGGCACCGCTTGTCCTTTCGCGTATCTAGATATCCAGGTTTACGACTTCCAGGGCGTGCTCTTCTATGAATTGTCGCCGGGGCTCCACCTGCTCTCCCATGAGGGTGGTGAAGATCCGTTCGGCAGCCAGGGCATCCTGCACGGTGACCCGCAAGAGACTGCGGGTCTCCGGGTTCATGGTGGTCTGCCAGAGCTGGTCTGGATTCATCTCGCCGAGGCCCTTGTAGCGCTGGATGGCCATGCCCTTTTTCGCCAGCCCGAGCGCCGCTTCGTACAGCTCTGCCCACGAAGAGGCCTCGGTCCTCTCCCCGTTCGCCTCGATCCGGAAGGGCGGCTTGCCTAAACCCTTGAGGGCTTCCGTCGCCGCCTGTAATTCCCGATACTCGACCGATCCCACCAGTCCTTGGTCGATGACACAACGCGCCCGAGGGCCCCCATCGCCGAGCGTCACCACGAGGCGATGTGCTTCTTCGTCTTCGTCCCACTCAACTTCCCCCTCCGGGCGCCCTTTCTGGTTGCCCTGGGCCTGTAGGGCCTTGAGGAGTCGTTCGCGCAGTCGCGTCACCTTTGCCTCATCCTTGAGCACGCCTTGCAACGTCCCTCCGGCCTGGATCAGCGCATCAATGATATCCGGGTTTCGTCCTCGACGCTCCAGCAGGCGTCGACACTGCTGCCAGGCGGCCATCTTTCGAAGGAGGCCAACAAGCTGCTGCCCCCTCCAAACCGCTCCCTCGGCACCGGCCTGGACCTTGAGCACCTCGGCCGCCGTCTCCAGGAGGAACTCCTCCATGGCCCGGTTGTCCTTGAGGTACCGCTCGGTCTTGCCCCGCTTTACTTTGTAGAGGGGGGGCTGGGCGATGTAGAGGTGTCCGTCGTCCACCACCTGCCTCAGATGCCGGAAGAAAAAGGTCAGGAGAAGTGTCCGGATGTGCTCCCCGTCCACATCTGCATCGGTCATGATGATGACGCGGTGGTACCGGAGCTTGCTGATGTCGAACTCGGGATTGATTCCTGCCCCCATGGCCGAAATGAGCACTCGGATCTCCGCCGAGGAGAGCATTTTATCGATCCGGGCGCGCTCCGTATTCAGGATCTTGCCCCGCAAGGGGAGAATGGCTTGGAACCGCCGATCCCGGCCCTGCTTCGCCGAGCCGCCTGCGGAGTCTCCCTCCACGAGAAAGATCTCGCTCAGCGCCGCGTCCTTCTCAGAGCAGTCGGCGAGCTTTCCCGGGAGGTCAAGGTCGCCAAGGGGACCCTTGCGTCGGGCCAGCTCTTTCGCCTTTCGAGCTGCTTCCCTGGCGCGCGCCGCCTCGACCGCTTTGTCCACGATGCGGCGGCCGATCCCGGGATTTTCCTCCAAGAACTCACCGAGCTTCTCGTTGACGATGGTCTCCACCAGGCCCTTCATGTCCGGATTGTTCAGGCGGGCCTTGGTTTGTCCCTCAAATTGCGGGTTCGTCAGCTTGACACTGATCACGGCGGTCAGCCCCTCCCGGATATCTTCACCGGTCACGCTTGCCTTGAGGTTCTTGAGGAGGTCCCGCCCCGCGGCATAACTGTTGATCGTCCGCGTCAAGGCCGACCGGAAGCCAATCAGGTGGGTGCCGCCGTCATGCGTATTGATGTTGTTGGCAAAGGAAAAGACCGTCTCGGCGTAGCCGTTGTTATACTGAATGGCTATCTCGACAATCGTCCCGTTTCTCGTCTCCTCAATGTGGATCGGTTTAGGGTGGAGTACCGTCTTGTTCTCGTTCAACAGGTCAACAAGCGCCCTGATCCCCCCGGTATAGTAGAATTCCCGGGTCTCATCGGCCCGCTCATCGGCGAGGATGATCCGAAGCCCCTTGTTCAAGAAGGCCAGCTCTCGTAGCCGGTTGCTCAACGTGTCGAGGCTGAAGGTCCGGTCCTCAAAGATCTGCTCGTCCGGAAGAAAGGCGATCCGGGTCCCGCCCTTCCGGGCTTTGCCAATTTCCTCGATCTCTCCCGTCGGCTTGCCTCGCTCGTACCGCTGCAGATATCGTTTTCCCTCGCGCCAGATCTCTACCTCGAGCCACTCGGAGAGTGCGTTCACCACCGAAACGCCCACGCCGTGCAGGCCGCCCGCGACCTTGTACGCGGAGCTGTCGAATTTGCCGCCGGCATGGAGGGTGGTCAACACTACCTCAACGGCGGGCCGACCGGTCGGCTCGTGGAAATCAACCGGAATCCCGCGGCCGTTGTCTACCACCGTGACACTATTGTCGACGTGAATGGTGACCGCGATCCGGTCGCAGAAGCCTGCCATTGCCTCGTCAACGCTGTTGTCCACCACCTCGATCACGAGATGGTGCAGTCCCTCCGGTCCGGTGCCGCCGATGTACATCGCGGGGTGCTTGCGGACCGCTTCAAGCCCCTCCAGGACCTTGATCTGTCCTGCGCCGTAGCTGGCAGCCTCTTGAGGTTCCTGTCGCCTTTCTGTCATCTTTGACACCGCTCCCTTATTGGTTCGGTCCCTGGGTCAGCTCTCACAAAAAAAATCCCTCCGCACCCCATTCGGTGGCCTCCGAGATGAGTAGCCGCGGAAGGACAAATGGACTAGATCCGCATGGGCATAATGACGCAGCTAAACCCCTCCCCTTTCGCCGGTTCGAATACGGCAGGTGACAATGGATCTTGAATGCGCATCTCAACTTCGGTTCGTTCTACCACACCCAAGAAGTCCAGGAGATACTTTGCATTAAAGCCGACGGTGACCTCCGGGCCCTGATAGTCCATGGAGAGCTCTTCCTTTGCCTCACCGAGATCGACATTGGTGCAGGAGATGAGCAGTCGCCCCCCTCTCAGATCCAACACGGTCGGCGTCGCTCGGTCCCCAGCAATGGTGGAAGTGCGGCGAAGCGCTCCTAGGAAATCTTCGCGGCGAACGACGGCTCCTGGGCCGCTGGGAGACGGGAGGACTTGCTCATAGTTGGGAAATTGTCCTTCAATCAACCGACTGATCAGGCGGCTCTGGGGCAGGAGGAAGCCCATCTGGTGACCAAGGGGGATCAATCGGATCTCTCCTGATTCATCTTTGAGCATCTTTCCTAGTTCCACAAGGGCCTTCCGGGGGATGATCGCCTCCAGCATGTCTTGATCCTTTTCTTGATCCTTTGCTGAGTCGAAGGAAGTCGTGACCAGCGAGAGGCGATGACCATCGGTGGCCACAATCCGAAGATCGCTCGCCGTAATTTGCAGCAGGGCTCCGGTCAGGGTTGGTCGCGTTTGGTCTGTCGACACGGCAAAAAGGACCTTGGAGATTATTCCCCGGAGTGTTTCGGCATTCACTGTGATCCCTGTTCCCTCGGCGATTTCAGGAAAGGCGGGAAACTCCTCTGGTGCGGCCCCCTTCAGGCGAAAAACTGATTTTGCGCAAATGATCTCGAGGTTTTGCGGTTCTTGCCAACGCAGATCGATCGAAGTATCGGGGAGTTCCCGCGCGATTTCGTAGAGTTTCTTGCCAGAGACAGCAACTCTTCCCTCATTTTTGACATCCCCGTCGAGGGTAGTTCGTATACTCACGTCGAGATCTGTTCCTGAAATGCTGATAGTATTTTCCTTTGCTTCGAGGAGGAGGTGAGAGAGAATAGGAAGCGTCCTTTTTGCTTCGATCACCCCTTGAATCTGAGCTAGCGTGCTCAGGAATGGCCCTCGAAGCACTTGGATGTGCATTCTTCTCCCCCCCGAAATTCAGTAGGTCAACTTACTATAATAAAGAAAAATAAAATGAGTCGTTGTAGTAGGCTTTGTGGAAAACCGGAAACCAAAGGAAAATCGAGAGTCTGTCTTGGGAGAGAAGGGGGAACAGGTTGTGGATTGGATCGGAGCGCGTCCCCAGCCGCCCATATCCCTCATCTGGTCCACAACCTTCCCCGCTCCATTTCCCTGGTTATCAACGTCTCCCGGTTACGCCCAGCCCTTCGCGACTGGGGATGACGACAGTGTCCGACACCGCACTGCGCTTCACTGGATCGCTTTCCACATGTGTCAAGCCGCGCCCCGCGTGCATTCTACCGCCCCCACCCCCTTTAGATGGTTGTGAGAGCAGCACCGGAGTTACGCACAACATTTTCCACAGCTGTGGAAAACCATAAAACCATTTAAAATCAAACAGTTAGAAAGGCACAACTCGTCGGAGCAGCGCAGAACCCGATCGAGGGGTGGACCAGCCAACCCCACAAGAAATTGTAGCATTTCAGCCAGGGGACCACAACTAGTTTTTGTCTCTAGGCGAGAGAAATGTGGATTGGCGATTGACAATTCGCGTCGAGAAGCATAACATTAAGTGTTTTTGCCGGGTCGGCATCCCAGGGCAGGGAGGAGCGAGTGAAGCGGACGTATCAGCCGAAGCGCGCCAAACGAAAGCGGACCCACGGATTTCGGCACCGGATGAGAACAAAAGCGGGTCGGCGCATCCTGAATCGTCGGCGCGCAAAGGGCAGAAAGCGCCTGACAGTTTAGCAGGCCCATGCATGACGCGGTCGAGGCAGCAAGCGAGGCAGTGCTTTTCGGGGGCGGATCGTATCCGGGGGAGGACCGAGTTCCAGGAAGTCATCCGGCGTGGCGAAAAAGTATCCTGGAAAGGATTCAGCCTCTTTGTGCGCCGTGGCCCCGGAACGAGCCGACGTCTGGGCGTAGCGGTCAGCAGCCGCGTTGGCGGAGCGGTGGCCCGGAATCGCATGAAGCGACGGCTGCGCGAGCACTTCCGGCTCAACAGGGACCGCATGCCAAAAGGACTTGACCTAGTAGTGGTGGTACATCGAGACCTCTCTGAAGTGGACCACAAGACCTTTCGGGCGATTGTGGGGGACCTCTTCAGGCGGGCCGGGATCATCCGGCACCTTCCCCCTCAGCATGCAAAAGAACTCGTCCACACCCACAACTAAGATTGCCCTGAAGTGCATTACCCTCTATCGGCGGTTTATCTCTCCGCTCTTCCCTCCTGCTTGTCGATTTGTCCCCACCTGTTCAGCCTATGCTGAGGAGGCAATAGCGAGATACGGTCCGGCGCGAGGCTTTGTCCTGGCGCTGTGGAGATTGACAAGGTGTCACCCTTTCCATCCCGGGGGGATTGACCCGCTGCGCTGAAGGAACCTCGCACAGCAGGAGATACATCGGAGGAACGAATGGACCAATTGTCGGGTCCTGGCGGAGAAAACCTGGAGCGGAGGGCCATTCTCGCGACGGTTCTGGCCCTGATCGTTCTCCTGGGATATTACGCCTTCTTCATGCCGACTCCACCTCCGCCACTCGCGGAGCCGGAGAAGGCACAGCCAGAGGTCGCCGAGGGGGTGACGCCTCCGGGTTCTACGACGAAACCGGAGCCCCTATCAAAGATCCAGCCGATCAGTGGGCCGCTCAGGCGGGCAGAACGTGAGGAGGAGGTCGTCCTAGAGACCGACCTCCTCAGCGTGACCCTGAGCAATCGCGGAGGTGGGGTGCGGAGCTGGAAGCTCAAACAGTATGAGGAGACTGCCGGCTTCGTCGATCTGGTTGGGGCCCTCCCCGAAGAGGGGGCTCCGCTCCCTTTGGCCACCTCGATCCAGGGGGGAGAGGGGGCCACGGGGCTTTATCGAATCGTGGAAAGGCCCAGGGCCGGCCCCACAGAGCCCCAGCGCGTCGTGATGGAATTTCAGGAGACGAGCGGGATTGTACTGGAGAAGACGGTGATTCTTTACCCGGGGAGCTACCTGGCCGACGTCCAGATTCGATTGAAGAACATCGGGCAGACAGTCACACAAGGCCCCCTGCGCCTGCAGTGGGGCCCCGGGTTTCGTATCGGAATGAACGACAAAGTGGCGGGCCCGGCCACCCCGGCCGCGTGGATTGACGGGAAAGTGGTCTATCCCGAAGCGGAAGAGGCGAGCCAGGAGCTTACCCAGTCAGGAAAGGTCGGCTGGATGGCCCTTCAGGACCTCTACTTTGCTGCAGCGCTGATCCCGGGCGAGGCAGACCCCGCGAGTTTTGTGGCGAAGGATGCTGAGGGCATGCAGATTGTGGGTCTCCTCTACCACGCAATAAGAATCGCCCCCGGGACGGAGAAAAAGGTGGAAATGAAGCTCTACGCCGGGCCCAAGGAGATCACGAGACTCCGCGCGGCAGGCCACAACCTTCGGGAGCTCGTGTACCTCGGCTGGTTCGATTTTTTGGCCAGGCCGGCCCTGTATTTCCTCCAGTTCCTTTACGGATTCATCGGCAATTACGGCGTCGCGATTATCATTATCACCGTGGTGCAGAAGGTGGTCTTTTATCCCCTCACGCAGAAAAGCCATAAGTCGATGCAGGCAATGCAAACGCTTCAGCCCAAGTTGCAGGCGATTAAGGAGCGATACAAGAACAATCCCCAAAAGGTAAATCAGGAGACGATGGATATGTACAAGAAGCACGGGGTGAACCCCCTTGGGGGTTGCCTCCCCATGGTGATTCAGATTCCGATATTCATCGCCCTGTATCGTGCCCTGGGCAGCTCGGTCGAGCTGTGGCACGCCCCCTTCGCGCTGTGGATTACGGACCTATCAGCGCCCGACACCCTTTTCACGATCCCCTTCGGGGCGGATGTGTTTGCAGTCCGCGCCCTCGCCTTGATCATGGGTATCAGTATGTTCATTCAACAGAAGATGAGCCCGACAGGCGGGGATCCTCGCCAAGCAAAGATGATGCTGTATATGATGCCGATCATGTTCACCTTCATCTTCTGGAGTATGCCGTCGGGGCTGGTCCTCTATTGGCTCGTCAACAACGTCCTCCAGATCGGACACCAATACCACATGAATCGGGGGCTCAAGCTGTCACCGGCGACGGGAAAGGCAGAATGAGCGTGGCCCAATCGGACCCGTGTCAGGATACCATCGCCGCGATCGCTACGCCGCCGGGGGAGGGGGGAATCGGGATTGTCCGCCTGAGCGGACCCCAGGCGCTCGAGGTGGCCGCCCGGGTTTTCTCTCCCCATTCGGGAGCCGACCCACGCGAATTCGCTAGCCACACCTTGCACTTGGGCCATGTGGTGGACCCGACCACCGGGGGCCCGGTGGACGAGGCCTACCTGGTACCCATGCGGGCCCCGAGGTCTTTCACAGGCGAGGAGGTGGTGGAGCTGCATGGCCATGGCGGGAGGGTCTCCCTTCAGGCTATCCTGAATATCGTCGTTCGCCACGGGGCGAGGCCCGCGGCACCCGGGGAGTTTACGCGCCGGGCCTTTTTGAACGGCCGGATCGACCTGGCTCAAGCCGAGGCGGTCTTAGAAATCGTGAGGGCCAGGACTGAGGCAGGGCTGAAAGCAGCCATGCGACAGCTTCAAGGGGGACTTTCAGTGCAGGTCCAGGGACTTCGGGGAGACCTGCTCTCCTTGTTGGCCACCCTCGAAGCCTCCGTGGATTTCCCAGAGGAGGGGCTTGATTTTCCAGAGATTGGAGAGATTGAGAAGCAGGTGGACCTCATCGCGGAGGGCCTTCAGGCCTTGATCCAGAAAGCGAGGGAGGGACGCCTGCTGCGAGAGGGGGCAACGGTGGTCATCGCAGGCCGGCCGAATGTGGGGAAGTCGAGCCTCCTGAATGCTCTCCTGGGAAGGGAGCGAGCCATCGTTTCGGGTGTCCCCGGGACTACCAGGGATACCGTGGAGGAGGAATTTCAGATCGGAGGAATTCCGGTCCGGCTGATCGATACCGCAGGGGTTCGCCAAGAGACGGGGGATCCCGTAGAGATGGAAGGGCTACGACGGACCCGGGCGGCCCTGGAGCAGGCCGATCTCACGATCGTCGTCCTGGATGGGAGCGAGGGAATTGCACACCTAGATCTCCAGGCGTGGGCAGAGACGCAGAGTTCGAGGATTCTCGCAGTCAACAAGAGTGATCTCCCGCCCGCCCTGCCGCCCGCCACCTATCAGGAGCGCTTCGGAGTTCAGCCGCGCTTCACCTCAGCCATCACTGGCCAGGGAGTGGAAGCCTTGCGCGACGAGCTGAGGCGAATGCTAGGAGGGGAGGCGGAAACCGAGGCGCTGTTGATGATAGTTCCGAGGCATCGGGAGGCATTGGAGCGGGCGGAGAGACAGATGCTCGGTCTGCGCAGGAGCCTCGGAGAAGGGCCCTCCCCTGACCTGATTGCCCTCGATGTCCGTGGTGCGCATGCTGCGTTAGGCGAGATCCTGGGCGAGACCATGTCGGAGGACCTGTTGGACCAGATTTTTCAGCAATTTTGTATTGGGAAGTAGACCCCCCAAACAGCTGCACATCAGCGTCTCCAGGGGGAGGGGGAAATAAAAAAAGAAAGAAGGAGGAGGAAACAAATAGGGTGGCAAAAGAGTGGAAGTCCTCCCTGGATGAGGCGGCAAAGAAATTCCTCCAGCGCGGGATAACGCGGCTAGGCCTTTCCATCACCGACCAACAATTCGAACTTTTTCTCACGTACCTGCAGGAACTCAAGCGCTGGAATCGGAGGGCGAACCTCGTCGGGTTTCGAACCGATGAGGCGCTCGTCCGACACGGGATCCTGGAATCCCTGAGCCTCTTGAAGGCATTTCGCTTCCGGCCTGACCTTCGGCTCATTGACATCGGCAGTGGTGCGGGCCTTCCGGGCATTCCTCTCAAAATTGCCACCCCCGACCTTACGATTACCCTTGTGGAGGCCACGGGAAAAAAGGCCTCCTTTCTGAGGCAGGCTGTCCGCCTCCTCCAGCTCTCTCGCATCTCTGTGCTTCACACCAGGGCGGAATTGCTTCTGTCCGATCCAATCCATCGAGGGGCCTATGATCTGGTGACGGCCAGGGCTGTGGCGAGGCTGCCGGCGGTCGTCACCCTCTGCGCCCCTTTTCTGAAGACGGGGGGACATCTCCTTCTCCCCGTAGGGCCCCAATGGCCGAGGGAGGCAGAGACCCTCAGGCGCCCCGATCTCAGAATTGAGGGAGCGATGCCCACGAGTGGCGATCGACACCTTCTGGTGATGGTGAAGACGGACAGTGTTTCACGTGAAACACCGGTTCCGGCACGCCGCGGACGTTCCACGTGAAACATTTTCCTTTCCCCCCCGAGGAGCGACGTGCTATCTTCCGGGCAATGCGAAACGGAGGACGCGGAGGATATTGGTGGCACGGGTGATCGCGGTCACCAATCAGAAGGGAGGAGTAGGAAAGACCACCACCGCCGTAAACCTGGCTGCCTGTCTCGCTGCCGCCGAGAAACGCACCGTTTTAGTAGACATCGATGCGCAGGGAAACGCCACCTCCGGACTGGGTATTTCCCGGCAGGGACCGGGGCCTTATCTGTACGAGGTTCTCATCGGGAAGGCCAAGGCCGCTGAGGCGCTCCGCCCTTCCGAGATCCCTGGGCTCGATGTGCTCCCGTCAGACCCCGCCCTGCTGGGGGCGGAGATCGAGCTGGTGCGGGAGGAGGGGCGGGAGCGAAAACTAAAGGAAGCGATCGAGGAACTCCTTGGTGAGTATTCGTATGTCCTGGTCGATTGCCCCCCTTCCCTGGGTCTCTTGACCCTGAATGCCTTGACAGCAGCCCACTCCATCCTCATCCCTTTACAGTGCGAGTATTACGCCCTGGAAGGACTGACTCACCTGTTGAGGACGCTCCGCCTTGTCCGCCGCTCTTTTAATCCGGGCCTCATGATCGAGGGAGTCGTCTTTACCATGTATGACAGCCGCCTGACCCTCAGCCGGCAGGTGGTGGAGGACGTTCGGAGGAACTTTCCGGGACGGGTCTTCGAGACCCTGATCCCAAGGAACATCCGTCTGAGCGAGGCGCCGAGCTTCGGGAAGCCAATCATCCTCTACGATATCCGCTCGGCCGGGGCGGAGGCGTATCTCAAGCTCGCAAAGGAGGTGATCGATGGGACGGCAGGCACTCGGCCGGGGGCTTGAGGCCCTCATCCCCCCCGAAAAGCCAGGACCGCGGGCAGTCGAGATCCCGTTAACGGAGATCCGCCCTAGCCCCTTTCAACCCAGAAGACGCTTTGATGATAATAAATTAGAGGACCTTGCCGCCTCGATCCGCGGGCACGGAGTCCTCTCCCCCGTTATAGTGCGACAAAGCCAAGACGGCTACGAACTTATTGCGGGGGAGCGGCGCGTCCGCGCTGCCGAGCGCGCGGGGCTCGAGCGGATTCCAGCCGTGATTCGGGATGCATCCAACGCGGAGATGCTGGAGGTTGCCCTGATCGAGAACCTCCAGCGGGAAGACCTCAACCCCGTTGAGGAAGCGGACGTCTATCGCCGGTTGGTTGAAGAGTTTGGGCTGACCCAGGAGGAGGTGGCCACAAGGGTTGGAAGGGATCGCGCCTCCGTTGCCAATACGTTACGCCTTCTTAAGCTTCCCACAAGGATCCAGGAGGACTTGATCGAAGGGACCCTTTCTGCCGGCCACGTCCGCGCGCTGTTGGGCCTGGAGGGTCGGGTCCACCAGCTGAAAGCACGGGAGTCGATCATCAGGCGCAGCCTTTCGGTTCGGGCTACGGAGCTTTTGGTAAAGCGACTCAAGGCTGGTCCCGCGGAAAGGCATCAAAAACTCACCCGGCACGGTCCGGAGTTGGCCTCTGTGGAAGAGCAGTTGCGGCGGGCCTTGGCCACAAAGGTTCGGATCGTCCGAAGTGGCCGCCGTGGCCGGATCGAGGTGGAATTTTACTCCGACGAGGATCTGGACCGGCTCATCCAAAAAATCTGCGGATAAAGCATCCTATGCGCCCCACGCACCGGGCCTTGGTGATCTTCCTCGCTGCGGGAGTCGGAACCTGGCTTGGGGCGATGGTCTTTCTCAGCTTCGCGGTAGCGCCTACTGCCTTTGCCATCCTCGAAAGTCGCCATCAGGCCGGCGACCTGGTGGCTACAACCCTGAACATTCTATACCTGGCGGGGTATATCCTCGGTCCGACCTTTGTGTTTGTCAGTGTCGCGACTCGACCCCTTGCACGGCCGCTCCTGTGGGGGCTTCGGACGATTCTGCTCATCCTGATGACCGCGTCAACACTCATTTCTCGGGAGATGGTGGGATCAAAGCTGTTAAGCCTCCGCCAAGCCATGGGAACAATGATCGAGAAAGTCCCTGCTGACGACCCGATGCGGCTCCTGTTTCAGCAGTGGCATCAAATATCCGTTCTCCTCATGCTTTTCAACATCGTGGCCGCCACCGTTGTTCTGTTCCTGCTCTACTTTGAAGGATTTAGAGAAGCTCGGGGCTAGCGGTGCGATGATTGCTCTCCAGCCACCCTCGCGCAGGAGCAGCCACTCAAGTCCCACCGTCATGATGAAGTACGCCCGCCGGCCTCACGGCCGTGCCGGCAACCACACAAACCCTTTATTTTCAATGGCTTATGTGAAAAGCCCTTCGGAATAATACAAGACCCCCCGTTTCCTCATGGACGCGGGGGGTCGGCCAAGCGGGGGGCCTGTTACATTTCTTCTTCGCCAATCCAGGGAATGAGTGGTCCTGTGGCGTACTGCAGTGTTCCCTGACAAGCTCCGTGGGCATACTCGAAAAGGTCGCCCGCCTGGACCGGACGCTTTTGGGGCTCTAAGAACACGGGGCGGACCTCGGCGTCGGTTAGCTCAAATAATGCGTTGCACTCCTCGCAGGTGTACGACCGACGGACCGACCTCTCGTCAACCGGCATGGCCTTCCCTTGCTCAGCCATCGAGTCAATGTAATCACCGATGAGTTGTTCTGTCTCCTCTGGAAGGTCGACAAATTCCATCCCGGTGTTGAAGATCAAAACCATCTCACTGTCCGCGTTCAGTCCTTGCCGAACGACCGCGGACCAGACCACGCGGGACCGCAGTTTCACCTTGTTCCCATTTAGCTCGAGCTCCAAAGAAGAAGTGGAGCCCGGTCGGACAACATCGTCATGCTCGATCAGCGCCCCCCTACGACTGATATTCATGAGAAGGGCCTCGTAGGTAGAAGTTACCCGCCCCCTGGTCTCTTCTGCTACAAAGAATCGGACGCATTGCCTTCGGTCTGCTGCTTTTTCCCCCGTCGATTTTTTCTTCGCTGCTTTTTCCCCCATGGTCGCTCCTCTATCGCGGCCCCCAGAGCGGGGGTGCCCGCCCCTCCCCACGTATCACAAGCCATTATTGCAATGCCAGTTCAGCAATCTATGTGCCAATCGAGAGGCGCATTACGGATGCACGCCGCTCAGGGACGATGACGCTCTTTGCTCCTAATCTCTCTCCTGTTATGAACACCCGGAACCCCAAGCCACGTTTATTCAGCAACTAGTTGTTTTTCGGGGGCGGAAGTCCAGTTAGGCACAAAGCTTGCTGTCGGTAAGTGCCGAAGGGGCCGGCTTGCGATCTGTGCCCAGGGCCGCTTCGATCCTTGTGGCCTGCAAGGCAAGGAGCGGGCGGACTGACGGCGAGGAGGAGGATCGATGCACAGAGGGAACTATATCGGCGGAAGGTGGATCGATGCCCGAGGCGGAGGGATGTTCGAGAGTCGAAACCCAGCAAACACCGAGGAGGTCTTAGGATCCTTTCCCATGTCCCATCGCAATGAGGCAGAACGGGCGGTCGCCTCGGCGAAGGCGGCCTTTCCCGGCTGGCGTGCGCTCTCGCGGATAGCGCGAGGAGAGCTCCTTGATCGGTTTATCGAAGTCATAAAAGTCGAGACGGACGAGATGGCCAGGTTGGTAGCGAAGGAGGCGGGCAAGTCCCTGAACGAGGCAAAGGCCGAGGTCGTCGAGGGGATCCATATGGCGCAGTACATGTTCGGACATGCGCGGATGCCCCATGGAGAGGTCGTGGCGTCGGAGATCAGCGAAAAGGACGCCACTATGCTGCGAAAACCGAAGGGAGTGGTGGCGGTCATCACACCCTGGAACTTCCCCGTTGCCATCCCCATCTGGCTCATCACTCCTTCCCTTGTTCAGGGGAACACGGTGGTCTTTAAGCCCTCGGAAGAGACACCGCTGGTGGGGCAAAAGCTGGTCGAGTGCTTTGAGCGTGCCGGGCTCCCATCCGGGGTTTTGAACCTGGTTCATGGGATGGGGGAAGAGGTGGGGTGGCCCTTGGTCGTGCATCCAGATGTCGAGGTGGTCCTCTTTACTGGCTCGTATGCGGTGGGCGCGCGGATCAAGGAGGCCTGCGCAATGGACTATCGCAAGATGTGCGCCTGCGAGATGGGGGGGAAGAATGCGATGGTCGTCTGCCAGGACGCCGATCTCGAGATAGCGGTCCGCGCGGCGGTGCTGAGCGCCTTCAAGACCACAGGCCAACGCTGCACCTCCGCCTCGCGCCTCATCGTCCATGAGAGTCGGTTGGCGGAGTTTGCCAAGGCCTTTGCCTCCATGGCAAAGCGGATCGTCATTGGCGACCCCCTGGATGAACAGGTCTTCATGGGACCCCTGATCAATGAAGCGGCGGCGAAAAAGGTCGGCTTCTACAACGAGCTGGCCAAAAAGGAGGGGGCAGACGTTCTTGTCGAGGGGGGGCGTATGGAAAAGGGCAAGCACCGCAACGGACACTTCTTTAGCCCCTTCATCTATCGGATGCCCCACCGCCGTGATGCCCGCGTGCTGCACGAGGAAGTCTTTGGTCCCCACGTGGCCCTGATTCCCTTCCGGACACTGGACGAGGCCGTCGCCATTCACAACGATGTGGAGTACGGCCTCAGCTTTTCGGTGATCACCGAGGATTACCGGACCGCTCGGTTCCTCCGCGAGGCCTGCGAGTTCGGGATCGGCTACTGGAACCTCCCGACCATCGGGGCCGAGGTTCATCTCCCCTTCGGCGGGGTGAAAAAGAGCGGGACGGGAACGCCCGCGTCCTGGCCCTTGCTGGATTTGGTGACCCACAAGGTGGCCTGGACCGTAAATCACGACCGCGAGATCAAGATGGCGCAAGGGATGAGCGCCGAGGTGTGAGCGCGGATCGCGAGAGATCATGAGAGACTGGGCAAAACTCGAGCAACAGTATTTCATGGACACCGGACATCGGCGTCTCGGAATCACCGTTGTGCGCGGAGAGGCAGCCAAGGTCTGGGATGAGGCAGGGCGCGAGTATCTCGACTTCATCGCCGGTTGGGCTGCCTGCAGCATTGGGCATTGCCACCCGGTCATCCTGAATGCCCTCGAAGAGCAAGGGGGACGTCTCATCCTGGCTGGCTACGACGTCTACACAATCCCGCAAATCGAATTAGCAGAGCTCCTCACGTCGGCGAGCGGGCTGCAGAAGGTTTTCTTCTGTAACAGCGGGGCCGAGGCCAACGAGGGGGCGGTGAAGCTGGCGCGGAAATACGGGAAGCTCCACTTGAACGGTGCCTTTGAGGTGATCTCGGCCCTCCGTGGATTTCATGGCCGGACGTTGGCCATGGTGGCAGCGACCGGAAAGCCAGAGCACCAGAAACCCTTCACGCCACTTCCGGCAGGATTCACACATGTTCCCTTCAACGATGTCCAGGCGCTTCGGGCAGCCGCGAAAGACACAACCTGCGCTATCCTCTTAGAGCCGATTCAGGGGGAGGGAGGGGTGAATATCCCGGATGACGGGTACTTGAAGGAGGTCCGACGGCTCTGCGACGAGCGAGGAATCCTGCTCATCCTGGACGAGGTTCAAACCGGGTGCGGGCGAACAGGGACCCTCTGGGGCCACGAGCAGTTTGGCGTGAAGCCGGACATCATGACTCTTGGGAAGGGGTTGGGCGGCGGCGTGCCCATCGGGGCGATCCTGGTTAACGAACGGGCTGCCTGCTTTGGCCCAGGAGATCACGGCTCTACCTTTGGCGGGAATGCTCTGTGCACTGCGGTGGCTGCCGCGGTCTTCCAATATATCCTGCAAGAGGATCTCCCAGGCAATGCAGCCCGTGTGGGGACCTACTTCCGGGACAGGCTCTTGGACCTCCAGGAGAAATACGAGGCGGTAAAGGCGGTTCGAGGGCGGGGACTTCTTGTGGCACTGGAGTTTAATGAGCCGATCGCATTGCCGGTCGTTCAGGCCTGCCGTGAGCTCGGACTTTTGGGAAACCCGCTTCCGCCACATACGATCCGGTTCATGCCTCCGCTGATCATTGAACCCCACGATGTGGACCGGGCCATCGCGATTCTGGAAGCGGCGATAAAGCAAGTCGCCTCGCTCGGAAACTAATATCGGCGGTCCGTACCAGAAGCGGGGACGTAAAGTACTTGATGGCCCGAAAAGAAGCCCAAGCACTCCTTCGGTAAGGGGCCACATTCCGTTGTTCTAATTCCTCGTTGGCTCTCGCGAGAGCCGAAAAATCCAGTCCCAGTGCTGCCCCGCCCGGTTCACGACGGCTGGAACGTCCTTGTCAAGCAAGAATCCTTGCTTGACGAGTGAGCGGGCGGCGCGCTCCACCGACCTGAGATAATCTTTCTTGTCATTGTATAGGCTCTCGATGCTTGGGCGCGGATCGCCCGTTTGACGACGTTCCGCCTCTGTTTTCGGCAATGGGATGTAGGTACCGAGAAAGTCCGTGAGTTCGTCCGTCGCTCCTGGAAAACCTGTCCGCAGGTTCCACGGAGTGTATGTGGCAAGCGGTACAAGAATCTCAACACTCCGCACGCCTCCGAGCTCATTTCCAAATGTATTGACCTGGGGGACCAGAATCGGAAACGGCTTGCCAAGTTCAGGTGGTTGACGATCAATGATCCCCTCCTGCCAGCGGGGACCGTAGTTCACTCGGTAGGCTTCATGGGCCACTTGTGGAAACGTGACACCGCGCAACGTTGGAAACTTGAGCTGGGCAATCGGGACCAAGGTTCCAGCATCGATTCGTGGATATGCACTGGGCGGGGGCTCGGTATGGTCCCGCACCCACGCTACCATCCTCGCAAGGAGCGCCCGCATCGTGTATAGGAAGTTCAGTGGGTTGCCACGGTATGCCCGAGAGCCTGGCAGCTTGCTGTCGGGCGGAAAGCGGCCGACAAAATGCTGACCGCTCGCGAGGTGGTACATGCGCTCGTTGGGATAGGGCTCGATATCTCTCGCCCCATCGGTCGTCGTATGAATCAGGGACGCCGCCCTTCCCCAGTACTCATACCCGGTGTTCGTATAAAAGATTTTCGGAAGATGATCCGAGTTGTCCATGTGCGTGAAGAGCCCGGTTTTCAGGCCAGTTTCTGGATCGGTCTGGGTCCGGCTGGTGAACGGAAAGATATCGGTAGGATAGAAAAAGGATGAGTATCGATGAGCATCCCGTGAGGGCTGTGCAAATCGGTGATTGAAGCTCCCCCGCCCGGCACCCGCCGTGTGAATGATCAGGCCGTCAAAGACCTTCCGCCCGTGCTCGTCCGTATTGAACCCCTGATAGAGGAACTGGCGGAGGAATCGTCCGGATTGTGAGATGCCGATGGCAATCCCATTTTTCACCGGGAACAAACCGGCGGGATCATACTTGGCATACGACATCATGTCGCGAACCGCCGCCAATCCGAGACCAACCACTTTCGGATCCTGGGCGCGGTACACCAGCTCGTAGATCTTCCCCGCCTCGAAACTCGATTCCTTATATATGATGGTGCAACTCGAGACCACGCGTCCGTTTTCCTCGCGCGCAAAGCGCCACTCATGCCTCGGTACGGTTCGACGAGGTGTCAGTCGACCGTCCCGGACCGTCAACACGTTGTCTGCGTGGTTCGGGTCAGAGACGGGATAGGCGATATGGTTTCGGTGGCCAAGGGCGAGCGTCTTAGTTGGTCGATCGACGGTCCAGTCGCTTCGGACAAGACCTTGAATCGGGCGGTTTCCCTCTCGCGCCACCGGCACATGGAGTCGGAGCAAGCATTTGCGGGGCGGCACATCATGTTGCCAGCCGACCCAGATGATGGTGAGACCGAGCCGCATCAGGAATCCATCCCCGAAGTGCGGCTCGAGCCTCGGATCGCGTGTCCAGGTCCCGCTGTTGAAGTATGGGAGCACGGCCTTGCCTCCACGGTTGCTTACTTCGAGTAATGCCGTCCCACCACCGCGTACGGGATTTTTGGGCCGCAGTACCATGAAGTTCGCCCTTGCCTCCACGAGTCCGTCGGCATTGCGCGGGGCTTTGTTGAGGTCGACGATCCTGGTGTTTTTGGGGTTGGTAGGGTCGAAGGAGAAGGAGATCTTGCCGACGATCTTTTCATAAGGCCCGGCGGTGCCGAAGGTGCGACCGTTTAGGATGGTTTCTCGCCTGTCGACGACGACGCGGGCAACACGGGCGGCGGTAAGCGTAGGGTTCAGCGTGACCGCTGCAAGGATAAGGAAAAAGTGAAGCCACCTGGCCATAAAGACCCTTCTCCTTCTCTGGCGATATCAACGCTGTTACAATACCGGCGCCGGAAGCGTCTGTACAGGACGGAGGAAAGGAGGGCCCCGTGAGAAGATTGGTGAAAAAGAGTCATGCCATTGTGTTGCTGATGGGTGTCATCTGCTTCAGTATCGCCGCCGCTCAAGCCCCGGATGCGTCTGAGGGCGTGGTCAAATATCGGCAAAGCGTGATGAAGTCCCACGCGGCACACATGAGTGCCATGGGTCGCATCGTCCAAGGGCAGGTTCCTTTTACGGAGCATGTGGCCGATCATGCCGCCGCCATTCGCAGCACGAGCAAGATGATCCCCCAGATTTTCCCCGAGGGGAGCGGTACGGGTGAGACCCGGGCGAAGCCCGACATCTGGCAGAAGCGGAGTCAGTTCGAGCAGGCAGCACTAACGCTTCAGCAGGAAAGCGCCAAGCTTGTCGAGGTCGCCCAGGGCGGGGACATGAAGGAGATTACCGTGCAATACCTGGCGGTTGCAAAGGCATGCAAGGGGTGCCATAAACCCTTTCGCAAGCGGAAATGAAGCACAGCAGTGGGTTCCTAGCCCTCATCCTGCTCCTCTTCTTTGCTGTCCAGGCCTTGTCCGGCGAGGCTGATGGGGTGAAGCGCGGCGAGTACATCTTCCGTGCGACTGGCGGCTGCACTTGCCACACCGAAGAGGAGGTGGGTGCGTTCTTGAGCGGGGGACGGGCGATTCAAACCCCTTTCGGCACCCTTTATGGCACGAATATCACACCGGATGAAGAGACAGGAATCGGGGACTGGGGGGAACCAGACTTCGTGCGCGCTATGCGCGAGGGCGTGTCACCTCGGGGTGCCCACTATTTTCCAGTCTTCCCTTACACGTCCTTCACGCGGATTCGACATCAGGATCTGCTGGACCTCAGGGCCTATCTCTTGACTGTCGCGCCGGTACGGAAGGAAAACCGAGCCCACGAAGTACAACCCCCCTTCAGTTGGCGCCCGCTTTTGTGGGGCTGGAAGCTCCTGAACTTCAGACCGGGAGAGTTTGAGGAGGATCCGGCGCGGTCTGCCGAATGGAACCGCGGCGCGTATCTGGCACAAGCGCTCGGCCATTGCGAAGAGTGCCACACACCCCGCAACCTCCTCGGGGGACTCAAAAAGAACATGGCCTATGCCGGGTCCCGGCAGGGCCCGGAGGGAGAGGCTGTATCCAATATCACCCCCGATGTGGAGACGGGAATCGGAACATGGACCGTTGAGGATGTAGTCTTTTTGCTCAAAACGGGTTTCAAGCCCTCCGGTGACGATGTCCAGGGCCTGATGGCCGAGATGATCGACAACGGCTTCAAGCATCTCAGCGATGACGATCTGCGCGCCATCGCGGTCTATCTCCGCTCTTTACCGCCTGTTCGAAACGAGGTTCCGTCTCGGGAGAAGGAGGCAGGGAATATCTCAGAGGGAAAGGCATCGGGGATGAAGAGCGAGAACGGTCAGGACTGAAGGGCGTTTGTCGGGCCGACTTCACGGAGGTCAATGCGGGTCCAGGTGTGCAAGAGACGAGAGGGGGCGAGGAGTATCCTGAGCTCCTTGGTCTCTTCCTGCCAGGTCTCGGAAGGGAGCTTTTGTAGGATGGCCTCGGGATCCTCGTAGAGTCGTGTCATGAGTTGGTTGGCCTTTCCCAAGAACCAGGTAACCCGCTTATCCAGCCTGCGCCTTACCGCGGGTCGGAAGAGGCGAGCTAAGGCATCGAATAGACCGGAGTCCAACCGGACATAACCCGTAACGGTGTTCTGCACATAAGGGGAGTTGCTATCTTTTCCCGCGGAATACTGCATCACAATTGCGATGCGGCCAGGGATACGGAAGATCCCCTTCTTATACTTCCCTTTCGCATACACGACCATTCGTCCCGGTTCTGCGCGTAGGATCGCGAAATGGGCCGTGAGTCCGTCATGGTCATTCACCCAGTACTCCGCCTCTCCCCGACGCTCCACTGTATATTTCAGCAGACCTGCAGCCTGCGCGAGACTCGCGGCAAAATCGGGGTGTGTCGAAAGATACTCAAAAACCGCCTGTTCACCGTACAGACGGAGGCCGCTTATCTGCCGGCGGAGAGTGGAGTCTTCCACGACCTCCCTCAGAGACGGTCCTTGCTCGCCTCGGAGCAGATCTTCGGGAAAGGACTGGGTTGTCCCCCCCGAAGCAACCGCCGTGAAAAGGACCAGGATGAGGACGCATCCGCTCTTTTTGGCCCGCATTGTGCACCTCTTGAGCCTGAATCATATCAGAGGGGGATCGGGACATCAATCTTAGGACGGGTTTGACAGGGGTAGGTATTCATGTTAGCTTGAAAAAACTTGGACTTAGGTTGGGTGCAGTGGCGCAAGAGCGCGCGGGGATCGGCGGATGATGCGACGGGAAAAGGGCACACGGGAGGTCGGGGATATTAAGGCCTTTCTGGGCGAGGGAACCGAATTCAAGGGGGTCCTGAGCTTTCAGGGGACTGTGCGAATCGATGGTCGTGTGCAGGGTGAGGTGCTGGGGGAAGAACTGCTCATCGTGGGGGAAGACGGAGTCATTCAAGCGGAAGTCGAGGTGGGGAGTCTGATCGCTAGCGGCAGGATCGAGGGAAACATTCGAGCCAAGCGGTGCGTCGAGCTGCTGGCTTCGAGCACGGTCACCGGAAATATCATCACCCCGTGCCTGATCGTGATGGAGGGAGCTACCCTGAATGCCAGTTGCGATATGGGCGACTTGGACCAGGCGGAATCGCTCTCACCTGTCGCGGAGGCTGGGACAGGGGCCTAGTCAACTCTGCCGGAGAGGAGACGGCGCCAGGACTCGGGATGGATACGCGGGTCGTTGTGGCGATGAGTGGCGGGGTGGATAGTGCCGTCACCGCCGCCTTGCTTCAAGAGGAGGGGTATGGGGTTGTCGGAGTCACGTTGAAAGTGTGGGGCCACGTGGCCGAGACTCCCGTACCACACCCTCCTCAGAGCTGCTGCACGCCGGAAGCCTTCGAAGATGCCCGCCTGATGGCGGCCCACCTAGGAATCCCGCACTATCTCCTGAATGTTGAACGGGAATTCGAGACGCATGTCATCACCCCCTTCTGCCAGGAGTACGCTGTCGGCCGCACCCCCCTTCCCTGTGCGGCGTGCAATACCGAGGTCAAGTTCGGATCTCTCCTCCGGCGGGCCCTCGCCTGGGGAGCCGAGTTTGTCGCCACCGGACACTATGCACGGACAGGCGTGGACCAGACCACCGGAAGGATCCTGCTAAAGCGCGGAATCGATCCGGACAAGGATCAGAGCTATTTCCTCTACGGCCTCACCCAGTCGCAGCTTCGACGAATTCGTTTTCCTCTCGGCACCATGCGTAAGGGTGACGTGCGGGCATTGGCCGCGCAGAAAGGCCTTCGCGCGGCGACCAAGCCAGATAGTCAGGAGCTTTGTTTCCTTCCTGAAGGAGATTACCGGGCACTCCTCCGAGAGCGACATCCTGGAGCCATCCGACCCGGCATCATCCGTGATCAAACGGGACAAGTCCTGGGAACGCACGAAGGGATTCCCCTGTATACGATCGGACAGCGGCGAGGCCTCAAGATTGGGGGTCGCGGCCCGTACTATGTGGTCGCTCTCGCACCCGGGCGGAACGAGGTCGTTGTGGGCCGCGAGGAGGACCTTCAGGCCGACACCCTGGTAGCAGATCGAGTGAACTTTATCCCATTCGACCGGCTAAACGGGGAACGCTCTGTTTTGGCGAGCATTCGGTACCGACACCCCCCTGCAGAAGCAGTGATAAGCCCCATGGCGGATGGGAGGGTCCTCGTGCAGTTTGCGCGACCCCTGCGCGCCATCACCCCTGGCCAGGCGGTGGTCTTCTACGAAGGAAAAGACCCGGATCTGGTGCTGGGTGGCGGAACGATCCAGGAAGTCCTCCGCCGGACGCCCCCCAACTCCCTCATGTAATCGGATAGCAGGGATCGCTTGTGCAGTCGGTCCTCTCGATTCGATCCCGGATTGCTCCTCTAGGCTGGAGGGTTCGATGGCACCGTGGCGCCTACTGGGGCACCCGGTGGCTTCACTATGGCCTGCTGGCGGCTCTCCCCCTTCTCTTGGTCAAGTCCCTCTTGCCAGGGCCGACGGCTCTGTGGGTCCTCTCTGTTGCCATCGTCGGGGCCGGTGGTGGGCTCCTGTATGGGCTCTCCCGGCCGATCGCTCTCTTAGACCTCGCGCGGCTCATCGAGGAACGACTTGCCCTTCAGGCCCGTCTGAGCACCGCCCTCGAATACCATGACCGGCAGGACCGGTCCCCTTTTGCCTTGGCTTTGTATCGGGATGCTTTCAGGACCCTACCCCCTTTCAGGGGAAAGGAACCCCTCCCCGTTTGCCTCCCTCGCGGACGACCCGGTAGAAGAAGTGCTCCGGACCGTCAGGGAGACGATGGACCTGAAAGCCCTGACCTAATGCACAGAGGGGTCTTTCCTGCCCACGACTCGCGTTGAATCTCGGGGAGAGTCTTGACATAAAATGAGACGCCGTGCTAGTCTATGCCGCTTTTGGTCGCGAGAAGCCCCCAATGGGATGGGTGGAGAGGGTCATCCTGAGACGCTCGGTCGCAGAGTCCGCCGAACCGCCCTTATCCTCATCGGGGGCGGTTTCCTTTTTTGTCTGTTGCTCGGTGGGTGGAGCTGGGCGCTCGGCTATGCGATCGGCGGTGGGATTGCTTCAAGTCACTTAGAGTTTTTGCGCCAGGGGGTCACCGGGACCCTCGCCTCGGATACGAGAAAAGTCCTCCCCCGCATGGTCGCCGGTTCGCTCCTCAGGTTGCTCGGGATCGGGATTCTGCTCTTCCTGGTCCTGAAGTTTCTTCCTGTGAAGGTCATCGCCCTCGCCATTGGGCTATTGGTGGGACCGGTTGCCATCCTGGGGGGAGGGTTCCCCAGGAAGGATGACGATGACCTGGGGCAGGGTCCGACAAGCCCGGATTAATCGTTTCGGATGTGATGTGCTGATGCAAGGGGGAAGACGGTGAACTGGATCAGATCTTCTCGGATCGGGGGCGGGATCGGGGGCCTCGTGCTCATCGCCCTTCCTGTGGTGAGCCTGGCCGCAAAGGCAGAGGCGGAACATGCCCCGGGGATCATCAATCTGAATCTCACGCTGCTGCTCCAAACGATTAACTTCATCATCCTCGCCATAGTGCTCTACAAGTTCCTCTTCAAGCCCCTGGGCAGCTTCATGGAGAAGCGGGCGGAGGGGATTCGGCACTCCTTGGAGGAAGCCAAGCAGGCCCGTGACGAGGTCCTCCGGGCGCGCTCGGAATATGAGGAGTCGTTGCGGACGGCTCGACAGGAGGCGGCAGCCCTCCGACAACGGATGGATCGGGAAATTACCGAAGAGCGTGAGAGGTTAACCCAGCAGTCACGGGAGGAAGCCCATCGTATGATTAGCCAGGCCCGAGCCGAGATCCAACAAGAGGTGAGGCGGGCCAAGGTTGAACTCCGCGACGAGACGGTCACCCTCTCACTGACGGCGGCTGAGCGGCTCTTGCGGCGAAATCTAACGGAGGAGGATCACCGGCGGCTTGCGGAGCAGTACATCGAGGAGCTGGGGAGAACCACGTGATCACGGGTGCGTTGGCAAAGCGCTATGCCAAAGCGCTGGCGGAGGTGGCGGCCGAGACGGACGCCCTAGAGTCGGTCGGCGCGGAGCTTGACCGTGTGGCGACACTCTGGGACTCGGAACCGGCAATGGCTGGATTTTTCACCAATCCCGGAGTCCTTGTGAGGAACAAGACCCAGATCCTCACGACCCTCTCTCAGCAGATGCAGCTCTCTCCGCTTCTCACCAAATTTCTGGACCTACTCCTCACCCGGGATCGGCTGCAGGCCGTCCCGAGCATCGCGCGCGTCTACCGGGACCTCATGAACAGACGTTTGGGACGAGTCCAAGCGGCGGTCACGACAGCGGCTCCTCTCACGCCCGATCTCATGGAGAGCCTTCGCCGCCGGATGGCCGAGGTGCTGGGGAAGACCGTGCTTCTGGAGTCCCGGGTCGATCCGGCGGTCTTGGGGGGGATCGTGGTCCAAGTGGATAGCACGGTCTACGACGGCAGCATCCGGACGCAACTCAGGCAGCTTCGGGAACATCTGCTCAGGGAGTGAGATGCCATGGCACAGATTCGCGCCGACGAGATCAGCCAACTCATCAAGGAACAGCTCAAGGGCTACGAGGCCGCAGTGGAGGTGGCCGAGGTCGGGACCGTCACCGAGGTGGGGGATGGGATCGCCCGGATCTACGGATTGGAAAAGGCGATGGCCGCTGAGCTTCTGGAGTTTCCCCACGACGTGATTGGAATGGTCCTCAATCTGGAAGAGGATAACGTGGGAGCGGTTCTCCTCGGAGAGGACACCCTCATTAAAGAGGGGGACCTCGTCAAGCGGACCGGTCGAATCGCGCAGGTCCCGGTGGGGGAGGCGATGGTCGGTCGCACCGTCAACGCCCTGGGCCAGCCCATCGACGGCAAGGGACCCATCGAGGCCACGGAGCATCGCCCCATCGAACGGTTGGCGCCCGGGGTGGTGGACCGCCAGCCGGTCAAGGAGCCGCTCCAGACCGGCATCAAGGCTATCGACTCCATGATCCCCATCGGGCGGGGACAGCGGGAGCTCATCATCGGCGACCGCCAGACCGGCAAGACGGCCCTAGTGGTGGACACCATTCTGAACCAGAAAGGGCAGGACGTCTTCTGCATCTACGTAGCGGTGGGGCAGAAACGTTCCACCGTGGCCCAAGTCGTGAAGATTTTCGAAGACCACGGCGCGATGGAGTACACCACCGTAGTCTTGGCCACCGCCTCGGAGCCCGCGCCGCTGCAATACGTTGCCCCGTATGCGGGCTGCGCGATGGGGGAGTATTTCCGCGACAACGGGAAGCACGCCCTGATCATTTACGATGATCTCTCCAAACATGCGGTGGCCTACCGCCAGCTCTCCCTGCTGCTCCGACGGCCGCCCGGCCGAGAGGCGTATCCCGGGGACGTCTTTTACCTGCACTCTCGACTCTTGGAGCGGGCAGCCAAGCTCAACGATGAGCTGGCTGGGGGTTCCCTCACCGCCCTCCCGATCATCGAGACCCAGCTCGGAGATGTGGCCGCCTACATCCCCACCAATGTGATCTCCATCACCGATGGCCAGATCTACCTCGAGACCGATCTTTTCTACGCGGGCGTCCGACCGGCGGTGAACGTGGGGCTGTCGGTCTCGCGGGTAGGGGGGAGCGCGCAGATCAGAGCCATGCGGCAGGTGGCCGGGCGCCTCCGCCTCGACCTGGCCCAGTACCGGGAACTGGCCGCCTTTGCCCAGTTCGGGTCTGAGCTGGATAAGGCGACGCAGGCGCAACTCAAGCGGGGCGCGCGAATGGTAGAGATCCTGAAACAGGATCAGTTTGTTCCGCTCCCCGTGGAGCGGCAAATCCTGATCGTTTTCGCCGGAGTCAACGGGCATGTCGATGATCTCCCGATCGAGGCAATGCGACCCTTTGAACAAGGCCTTTCCCGGTTCGTTGAGGCGAGCTATCCGGAGATCTACAAGGAACTAAACGAGAAGAAGGTGATCGGCGAAGATCTTAGCCAAAAGATGGAGCAGGCCATCCGAGAGTACAGGGAAGAGTTCAAGGCCCAAAAGCCGGCCGCCTAAGCTAGTTCAGAGTTGAGAGTTCAGAGTTCAGGGGTGGTTGGTGGTCAGTGATTGGTGATTAGTGAAAACCACCAGCCAATAGACTTCGGCGAGCTCAGTCGAGCCGTCACCGGCCACCAGGCACTTTTCTCGTTCGGTTGTCGGTCATCGGATAGCGGGACTGAGGATGGCGACGCTACGGGACATCCGCCGACGCATCAATAGTGTCAAGAGCACGCAGCAGATCACCAAGGCCATGAAGATGGTGGCCGCGTCGAAGCTGCGCCGTGCCCAGCAACGGATCGTGGAGGCCCGTCCTTACGCGTACAAGCTTCAGGAGGTCATCGGTTCCTTGGCCCTGCGGACCGATCCGGAACAGCACCCGCTCCTCCTGAGGCCGGAGACGGGACGGAAGGGACTGGTGATCATCGCCGCCGACAAGGGGCTCTGTGGGGCCTTCAATACCAACATCCTGCGAAAGGCGTTTGAGTATCTTCGGCAGGCCGAAGACGCTGAGGTGCAGATCACCATACTGGTGGTGGGCCGGAAGACCCGGGATTTCTTTCGCCGGCGGCAAATTGAGCGGGAGGGGGAGTGGATCAACATTTTTGATCAGCTGGCGTACGAGCACGCTGCCGAGATCGGGAACCAGGTGGCCAAGGGCTACATCGACGGCGAGCTGGACGAGGTGCATTTGCTGTATAACGAGTTTAAGTCGGCCGGCATCCAGCGGCCGGTGATGGAGCAACTGCTCCCCATCGCGCCCCTCGCCGTTGAGACCGATGAGTTGCAGCCGATAGAGTATATCTTCGAGCCCTCGGCGGAGGTCATCCTGCATGAGCTGCTGCCTCGTCATGTAAAGATCCAAGTCTATCGAGTCCTGCTGGAATCGGCCGCGGCGGAACAGGGGGCGCGTATGACCGCCATGGAGGCGGCGACGAAGAGCGCAGCGGAGATGATCGAGCGGCTGACCCTGGTGTACAACAAGGCTCGGCAAGAGCGAATCACCGAGGAGCTACTCGATATTGTCGGTGGGGCTGAGGCCCTCCGTAAGGCTGGCACCGCGTAAAGAACAGCTAGGATGCTAGAAGGCTGGCACGCTGGGATGCTCGAATCGCCGGAAGACTGTGCCACCTTTTGCTTTGGAGCCTACTAGCCTTCTAGCGTTCCAGTGGCGGACAGTAACTGCTGACTGCTGAACAGGGGAGAGTGCCGATGAACGAGGGATGGATCACTCAGGTGATTGGGCCGGTGGTGGACTGTGAGTTTGCTCCCGGGCATCTGCCGGCGATTTACAATGCCATCAAGGTGCCGGGGATGGAGTACACCGACATCTTCTCTTACACCAAGGAGTTGACGCTGGAAGTGGCCCTGCATCTGGGGGAGAACAAGGTTCGGTGCATCTCCCTGGCCGGGACTGATGGACTCGTCCGGGGACAAAAGGTCATCGACACTGGCGCAGGCATTAAGGTCCCCGTCGGTCCGTCCACGTTGGGCCGGATCTTGAACGTCATCGGGGAGCCGGTGGACAAGCTCGGGGAGATACACGCGGAAAAGTTTTATGCCATTCATCGAGAGCCCCCCTCCTTTGAAGAGCAGGCAACCGAGGCGGCCATGATGGAGACGGGGATCAAGGTGGTCGATCTGCTCGAACCCTACACGCGGGGAGGCAAGACTGGCCTCTTCGGGGGTGCAGGAGTGGGCAAGACCGTCCTCATCATGGAGCTGATCCGCAACATCGCCATGGAGCATGGGGGCATTTCGGTCTTTGCTGGCGTCGGAGAGCGGACCCGAGAGGGGAATGACCTGTGGCTCGAGATGAAGGCCAGCAAGGTCATCGACAAAACCGCCCTGATCTATGGTCAGATGACCGAGCCACCGGGAGCCCGGCTTCGGGTAGGCCTCACGGGCCTCACCGCGGCCGAATACTTCCGAGATGAAGAGGGACAGGACGTCCTGTTGTTCATTGATAATATCTTTCGCTTCACCCAGGCGGGCTCCGAGGTCTCGGCCCTCCTGGGCCGGATGCCCTCGGCCGTGGGCTACCAACCGACCCTGGGGACAGAGATGGGGGAGCTGCAGGAGCGGATCACCTCCACCAAGCGAGGATCCATCACCTCGGTGCAGGCTATCTACGTCCCGGCGGATGACATCACGGACCCCGCACCGGCTACCACCTTTGCGCATCTCGATGCGACCACCGTGCTCTCCCGTCAGATCGTCGAGATGGGGATCTATCCTGCGGTGGATCCGCTCGCCTCTACGTCCCGGATTCTCGATCCTCGGGTCTTAGGCGACGAACATTATCAGGTAGCCCGCGGGGTCCAGACGGTTCTCCAACGGTATAAGGATCTGCAGGACATCATCGCCATCCTTGGAATGGAGGAACTGTCCGAGGAGGACAAGCTGGTGGTGTCGCGGGCGCGGAAGATGCAACGGTTTTTCTCTCAACCCTTCTTTGTGGCCGAGGAGTTCACCGGAACGCCTGGAAAGTATGTGCCTCTGAGGGAGACGGTGAAGGGGTTCAAGGAGATCCTGGATGGCCACTGCGATGAGTGGCCGGAACAGGCCTTCTATATGGTTGGGAACTTGGAAGAGGCGAAGGGAAAGGCAGAGCAGCTCGCCGGCAACTAAAGAAGCAATCAGCAGTCCGCGGTCAGCAGTCGGCAAAGTCTTCTTGAGATCCTTCGATTTATTGCTGACAGCTGATTGCTGATAGCTGACCGCTCAGGATGAGAGATGGCGAGACAGGACGGGATTCCGAAAACGCTACTGCTCGAGGTGGTCACTCCGACCCGAATGGTCGTCAGGGAGGAGATTGAGGAGGTCGTGGCGCCGGGGGTCGAGGGATACTTCGGCATCATGGGAGGCCATCTCCCGTTCATGTCCACCCTCAAGGTCGGAGAGCTGGCCTACCGCAAAAATGGAAGGTGGCGGTATCTTGCGGTGAGCTGGGGATATGTGGAGGTCCGGCCCGAGACGGTGATCGTGCTGGCGGAGACCGCGGAGCGGGCCGAGGAGATCGATGCCGCCCGGGCAGAGCGGGCACGGGACCGCGCCCGAGAACGCTTGGCCAGGTGGGGGGAAGAGCCGATTGACATCTCGGAGGTTGAGGCAGCCCTCGCTGGGGCCGTGACCCGGATCGAGGTGGCTGCAAAGGTCTGACACACGCGTCAAATTTTCCCTGTCTCGATGCCGCCTGCGCTTCGCCCCTTCTTTACGCGGCACTTCCCTGCAAGCGCGCCTGAAGCTCACTGACAGCCTTCCGCAGCCTGGATACCTCTTTCAGAAGCTCTGGCAGTTGCCCCAGGGCGGCAAGCTGCCGCTTCGTCTTCTGAATGGGGCGCGCAGGAGTCCCAAAGACGATCTCGCCCGACCTGATCTCTTTCCGGGAAGGGATCCCCGACTGAGGCGCCACCATGACGCCATCCCGGAGAGTCACGTAGTTCGCGAGCCCTACCTGCCCCCCCAGGATACACCCCCGCCCCAAGGTGGAGCTGCCGCCGATCCCTGCCTGGGCGATCAGGAGGGAATCCTCGCCGACAGTAACGTTGTGGCCGATGTGGACGAGGTTGTCGGTCTTCACGCCCCGCCTGATAACGGTGGAGCCCAACGTCGCACGGTCAATGGTGACGTTTGCTCCCACTTCAACGTTGTCCTCGATAATGACGTTACCAACCTGGGGGATCTTTACGTGCCGTCCATCTTCTCGTGTAAAGCCGAACCCGTCCGAGCCGATGACGGATCCGGCGTGGATGAGGACGCGACAGCCTATTCGGACTTGATCGTACAGGGTTACGTTGGCCCGGAAGACCGAGTCTGCTCCGATCACACAGTCGTCCTCAATGACACAACAGGGCCCAATCACCGCCCGATCACCAATCTGGACCCGATCGCCGATAGCGACGAACGGACCGATAGAAACCGCAGACCCGAGGTGGACATGCTCGCCGAGGACGCTCGACGGATGAACCCCGGGCCTCGGCACTTTGGGGGGATGATAGAGGGTGAGCGCCTTGGCAAAGGCCAGCCTGGGGGAATCGACGAGGATCAGGGTCTTTTGAGAGGAGCGCTGTGCTCTGGGGGCAATGATGCAGGAGGCCTGTGAGGCTTCAGCCCTTTGAAAAAAAGCCTCATTCTCTGCAAAAACGAGGGACCCTTCCCGGGCTGCCTCGATGGTGCTCATCTCCTGGATCACAAGGGATTCATCCCCCAGCGGCTGTCCTAGGATATGGCGAGCGATTTCACCAACCGTGTGGCTCATCTCATTTCCTCCTCAGACAAGGGGCCCGCGCGGCGGCGGACGGACCAGAGAAAGCGAGGGTGGGGAATAATGACGAGGCGGGCTTCAGTCAGAGGTCCTCTTCCATAGGGGTCTGGCCCTCTCCCTCCTCCTGCATGGCTTCCTCCATCATCGGCTCGAAGTCTTCCCCCATTTCGTCTCCAAGCTCCTTCCCCATCCGCGTGACCCATCGATGGATGCTCTGGGGATCGTCTTCATCGAGATCCCCTAGGCGGCTCGGATCGGCCAGTTTCTCGAGACGCTCCTCTTCCGTGCGGAGCCGGGCAAAGCGGGAGAGGAGTCTGGTGAGGTGCTCGCCTCCACAGCGTGGACATCGGAGGGGGGGCGGGTTGTGGAGATTTAGGATGAGCAGGCTCACCTGGCGGCGGCAGTCGGCGCAGTCGTACTCGTAGATTGGCATACCCCTCTCCCTCGGATCCCTTCGATTCTAGCACCGCAAGGAGCAGGGTCAAGCCTTGACCGCCTCTAGGGACTGTGTTAAGCAGAGCTTACAATGCGTTGTCCGCACTGTGGCTATGTGAGTTTCGATGGTCTCACCGCCTGTCGTCGGTGTGCCAACCCTCTTCCCCAACACCGGCGACAGGGTCCGGCTCCTCCGGCCCCACGCCCTGAGGCTGGTCCTCCCTCCTCGGTCAGTGTCGAGGGGGAGCGAGCCTGGATGGACGAAGGGTACCTCACCGAGGGAGACGTCTTTGAAGAAGAACTGGACCTCAGTCGCCTCACCCTGCCCGCAGAACTTCTTACGGCCTTGCGTCCGCCGGTCGTTTATGGAGGCTTTGGACGCAGGGCGGTCGCCGCCCTGATTGATGCGCCCCTCCTCTTTCTCCTGACGGTCCTGGCCATGAGCTTGGCTTCCCTCACGGCTATCGGAGGGGGGACGGTCGGTGGCGAGGTGACCCGCGGTGTCCTATTTCTCGCATTAGCCGCCGCACTTGTGGCCGCCTTGGCGGTGAGTCTAGCCTTCCATGTCCTCTGCTGGGGGCATGGAGGTCAGACTCCCGGGATGATGTTGCTAGGACTCCAAGTGGTGAGGCAGGATGGGGAGGAGATCGGATTTATCCGTGCGTTCCTCCGGTGGGTGGGGTACCTCTTGGCCCTACTTCCCCTCGGTTTAGGAATGCTCTTGGTGTTCTTTCAGCCCCGCCGGCGCGGACTCCATGACCTGTTGGCAGGGACCTGCGTCATCCGGGTCGGTTCGGAATCCAAGCAGTGAGCAGGAGGTAACGACAGATGGCTGGCAGGAGAGGGCGCGGGACAGCCTTTCTTGCACTCCTCATCAGCATTGCAGCCTTGGTCATCGCGATGATGGCTTACCAGCGGACCGGGGCCGACCTGAAGCTTCGCGAGCGTGTCGAGTCTCTCCAGCACGCCTTGGACAACGTCCGCCAGGAGACGGCCAATGCGCTCGATCAGCTCGAAGAGCTCGTGAGAGGCTCCCAGGAAAAAGAGCGCTAGTTCGGACGAAAGATATCCCCCTTCCCCACGAGCCTGTAGGGCTTCACGAAAATCTTCCGTTCAGCATCCCGAATCGTATGCCCCAGCCGATAACACTCTGCCCCGTGCTGCTTGGCGATGGTCATGGCCTGATCGATCTGGGCCGGATCATTGGGCAGGATCATACAAAACCCGATACCCATGTTGAAGACCTTGAACATCTCTTCGGTGCCTATTCGGCCCATCTCCTGGATGACGCCAAAAATCGGATGGGGTTCTGGCCAGAAGTCGATAGCAAAACCCACCCTGGCAGCGACTCGGTTCAGGTTGAAAAGTCCATCGCCGGTGATGTGAATGAGTGCCTTGAGTTCCAGCCCCGCCTTCATCATTTCCAGGATCTCTGGGACATAGATGCGCGTGGGCTCCAAGAGTTCCAGCCCGATGCTCCGGCCGACTTCTGGGATGTGCTGATTCGGGCGAAGTCTCTGGCGGCGGAACAAGACATCGCGGGCCAGAGTGACGCCGTTACTGTGAATACCGCTGCTTCGGAGGCCAAGGATCACGTCCCTCGGTTTGATGCCTTGACCGATAATGATCCGATCTAGGGAAACGGTGCCGACGCTGGTGCCGACCAGGTCAAATCCGTCGTCCTCGTGGACTCCCCGGATGATCTCGCCCAGTTGGGCGATCTCTCCTCCGGGAATCGTGATCCGGGCCTGGCGCGCCCCCTCCTGCAGACCCTTTCCTATCTCTCGGAGCAGGCGACGGTTCGGTACCTGCACCGCCACGTAATCGACGAGGGCGAGCGGCTCGGCCCCGACGCAGATGAGATCGTTGACGTTCATAGCGATGCAGTCAATGCCAATGGTGTCGAACTTGCCAAGCATTTGGGACACCAGGATTTTGGTCCCCACGCCATCAGTAGAGACGGCCAGGCCGAGATTCTCTCCGAGTGCGATCACGTTAGCAAAATACCCGAGGGGGAGCATGACGCGACCAATGCCCTTCCGATTGGTAAAGGTCTTCCGCAGCAGGGTGGTCAGGTCTGTGAGGGCAGACGTCACTCTAGCCGTGTTTACGCCGGCTCCCCTATAGGTGACCCGCTTTGAGTGAGCCATTTGAACACCTCTCAATAAGACTGAATTCGCCTCACCATAGCCTAATTCTCATTGTCACACAAGCCGTCTCGGATCCCTCGTACCCCCTCGACACGTGTGCTCCGATCTGTTATGCTGCGGGGCATTCCTGGGCCACAACTTGATCATCGACGAAGCGGGCAGGTAGCTCAGTCGGTAGAGCACGGGACTGAAAATCCCGGTGTCGGCGGTTCGATTCCGCCCTTGCCCACCAGTATTAATGGACAGTTACAGGCATTGCTGACTCAAACGGTTGACAGGCAGTGGCAGTTTTGGTGGCAGTTGGTGTTGTTTTAATCCTCCTTGGGGGATGGTAGTTGAGAGACTGGTGGGAAGAGAACATCCACTACACAGAGTATGATTCTGAGACGATATACGGCTGGCACGATATGGTGGACACATACGTCGTTGCCGAGGTGGCGATCTACTCTGCAGACGGTACCCCGAGAATTGGGTTATATTTCGTGTTTACAGGGCAGGACGCAAAGATTGGGGGCTTTACAAAGGAGGCTGCCATTGAAGAGGCCAAGAGGGTTAGACCGAAGATCGT